>JBDHXS010000037.1:0-18808 GCA_039810845.1 Runella sp.
AAACCATGATAATAAAGGAAGGTAAAATGGAAAAATGGTCTTTTTAGTTTTGCGAATCACGTCGAAGTTGGCTAAGGTAAGTAAATTGGCAATATCGCTGATATCCAGCCAATTTTGACGTTTTTGGGGCATTTTAAGCCCAATTGCTTCAGCAAAATTTAAGAAAGGCAGCCACAAAAAATTAGTATAGCTAATCACAATGCGGGTTTGAGGCGTACACACTTTTTGGACTTCCTCAAATACTTTCTGCACATCATTAAAATAACCAATGGTATCGCTAACGACAATAAAATCAAAAGTCTCCTTCAAGGTGATTTGCTCAGCATCCATTATAAAATACGTAAACTGCCCACGGTGCTGGCGGGCATAGTCAATCATGGAAGCGGAAGTATCAATACCCACTCCCCGCTTAGGAGAGAGTTGTTCTAATAAAAAACCTGTCCCACACCCTATTTCAAGAATGGAACTGCCTTCTGGGATAGTAAATTTCAGATGATTAACCAAACACCGATAATAGTAGGAGTTACGTCGTATCCATTTTTCACGTTCTTGACCGCTTATTTGTAGTGTTGATTGTACCATTGAGAATCTGCCAAAATTAATAAGTCATTGTTTGGAATAGTCGTGTATCCTATTTTTGGGAAAATGTAATCAGTATTTTTCCCTAAATCTTTTTTATTGTATATGTACAAGAGTGGTTGCTTTAAAAAAGGAGGATGTTTCTTCCAAGTCCATGAGGTAGCATATACACGTTGAAAAATACTAAGATATTCTTTCTCACAGAGTACTTCCGCACCTTTGGGCAGTTTTTGTGCTAATTCATATAGTTTTTTCGAAGGCTGCTCGGGATAAGGCTGAAAACCAAGCTTATATTTTGAAATAAATTCAACGTGTTTTTTAGGGTCGTTTATGTTTTGTAATTGAAATTGATCATTGGAAACCAATAATAGGCTAAAGATAAATTGGGAAGCTCCCCAAAATACCGTCACTTCTTGCTGAGTCGAAGGTGGTTTAAGTCCAGCTTCCACCCACCTCACAACACCAAATACATAACAAGCTGTTATGTATCCCCAAAGCCCTCCTATTCGCGGCGGATAACGCAGCCCTGAATTGAGCAAAGGGAAATAATAGAGTCCTTCGATGTAAAACACAAAACACAAAATACAGCCACTGCCTACCAATGCGCCAAAGATAATCCATGGTTGGGGAGTAGCTCTGAGCCACGCTATAAAAGGGAGTATGGCATAAAAGAGAGAAAAGATACTAAGCATTGCCAAGACCACTGTATATAATAGCCATTGGCTCAAAGAACTTTGCTGTTGAATATGTGTAAAAATAAGGCCTACTCGGCTGGATTTAGGGCCGTTTAAGTAAGAAAGCCACCACATACTAAGAAAAAAAAGCCCCAAACACCCGATAAGAATAAGTATGTTTTGTCGGTTAAAATAGTGTTTATACCAAGTAAGTTGTGGTGTTTTGAGAACACTTTCAACCACCGATGCAAACAATAAAAGCCCAAAAATCAATACAGGTGCAGTTTCCTTGACCGATAATACAAGAACTCCCCAAACGACGGCCTCCCTCCATCGACGACGGGCCAAGCTGAAAGCCAATAGGCTCATCAGCGGAATAAAGTACTGCTCTGGATGCCAACCGAGATAATCCCAAAAAATGTGAAAGGCAACAGGACCGACAGTGAAAAACGCAACCGCCGTCCATTCGTTACGCCAACTATGTTGATGATGGCTACTTACCCAGCAACTCCACTTTCCCAAGAAAACCCCTAACAGACCAAGATAAACAATAAAAAGACCATAGACACCTATAAATTGGGTGACAAATCCTACTAACAAAATGAAGTAATAATTGTGTTGTAATGCGTGGAAACCAGTATAAGTATCAAACAACAAAGGACGTCCTTCTAACCAGCCTCGGCTGAGTTGGAGTGCAGCAATGCCGTCGGGAAAAACTTCATTGAGAAACTGAAATTGGAATACTTTAAAATAAAACCACCCAATTAATATGAGAAATGGAGTGATAAGGATGATAAATTGAAGTGTTTTTTTTAAATCTTTGGAGCGCATTGACAGGGGTTAATCAAAAAATGTTTTAAGAATTGGAGGTGTATGGGAGAGTAGTTACCTGATGCGTTGATAGTTAAATGATAGGCTTCCTAAAATATTGTAGTATTTTCTTAGAAAACCTAAATATCCAAAAACGGAAGGGAGGCGCATGAAAGTTAATTTGCCAAGCTTTATAAACTTCCCAATTGCCTCTTGCTCTATTAAGCCAATTTTTATTGGAGACACCATCAAGCCTCATGCGTACAAGCGTTTCCTTAAAATAGAAAGATTTGAAACCGTATCGTTTCATGGCACGTAGAATAAACTCATAATCAGCCGCAAATTTTAGATCTAAACGGAACCCCCCTATTTGATTATAGACACGTTTTCGCACAAATACTGCCGGATGAGGAGGAATTTCTCCTTCTTCAAAAAAGTATTTATAATAAGGTTTAGAAGTCCAATAACGAACTGTTTTATAAATATTATCGGCTTTTACATAAACCAAATCCCCATACACAATATCAAGGTCAGGATGGCTTTTGAAAATAGCTGCTACTTTGGTTAATACTTCGTTGTGAATGTATAAATCATCCGAATTGAGCAAACCTATAATTTCTCCATTTGCCAAATGAATCCCTTTATTCAAAGCATCATAGATTCCCTCATCTGATTCAACTATAATTCTCTGTAATTTATCCTGATAACGGTTGATAATTTCTAAAGTACCATCAGTGGACTCTCCGTCAATAATGAAATATTCAAGTGGACGATAGTCTTGATTCAATACGGATTCTAAGGCATCGGCGATAGTTCGATGGTTATTGTAAACGACTGTTATAATTGAAAAAAGCACATTATCTATTATTTGAATATACTGATAAATAAAGTAGCAAACTTTTTGACTCTGTCGTTATAGTTTTCAAAAGTTGGTTTGAAAGGGAGATTAGCTGCTAAAAATCCCTGCATCAGTGTTTTAAGCTGCTCGGCAGAATCGGGCTCAAAATAGTAGGCCGACTCTCCCATTTGTTCTACATGAACAGGAATATTTGAAAGTAAAATCTGCTTTTGTAAAGATTTGGCATCTTCTACTACTGTACTCCAACCTTCAAATTTGCTGGGCTGAATGACTGCTAACGAATGTTTCATCAGGCCTAATTGATGCTCTCGGGGAATGACCCCCAAACTTTTTATTTGTTGCTCCAAACCATCATCACGCACTAATTTTTTGAGGTGTTGAATATACGTTGGATTGCGGTAATCTTCTTCCTTGCCTGTCATTACGACCTGAAAGTACTCGTAATTACTACGGAGCTGTTGAATCGCTTCATAAACTACGAGATGATTTTTATGTTTATAGAATTGATTTGAAACAATAAAATAAGGTTGTGTTATGCCGTATTTTTTTCGTAAAAAATCAATGTCATTAGTTGGAATACCATCAATCAAAGATACAAATTGGAGGAGGTGGATTTTTATTTTTTCGGGATTATATTTGAAAAATTGTTGCAAATGAGCATACACATTTTGGCTTGACTGCACCAAGTCAGTCGAATATTTGAGAATATTTTTTATTCGTAACTCCCGAAAAAATAGATTTAACTTAGAAAAATATTCAGGATAAAACTTCTGTTGGTAGTCGGGATACCAAGACACGATTCGACAGCGATTATTAGGATTGTTGATTTTGCCTGGAAAATCGTTGAGTGGATATAGCCCATCTAACTGATGTTGTACGATGATGTCTTTGACAAATTGATTTTTTAGTTGAAGCCAAGAATAGAAATAGGTAGTAAAATTACTATGGTAGTTTGACAAAAATTGGTAATGGACGTAAGGGTAGTTAATAAGCCCTAATTTCCCTGTTGACCTTTCATTATAAAACACAATAATTTCTGGGCGATCGGCATCGTCGAGCCAGTTAAGGGCGTTTATTAAATTCACTAAATAGATAAATCCCCCCGTCCAATGTGGGTCAAAGTAGGTAGCTAAGATGCCTATTTTTAGCCTATTGTTTTGCATACTAACCAATTAATAATTCTTTTATCGTCTGTTGAATACTGCGAGTAGGAGTCCAGTCAATAAAAGTTTTTAGTTTAGAAATGTCTGCTGCTAAGTGCATACGCTCTCCCTTACGAACTTTGTCCACATCAATTTCTATTGAAATCGCTTCACCCAGAACTTCTTCAAATGCTTTTACTATCTCAAGGACAGTATATTCTTGCCCACTCCCTATGTTGAAAATCTCATATCCTTCTTCAAAATGATGTATTAATTGGTGAACGGCCTCGGCTATATCTTGGACATGGATATAATCACGATGGGGCGAAAGATTTCCTAACTTAATGGTACGTTGCCCTGCTTTGATTTGTTCTAAAATACTTGGGAAAAGATGTAAGTTTGTTTCGTTGGGACCTATGGCATTAAAAAAACGCCCTACAATGCTGGGAATAGACGTTTCGAGGTAAAACCGGTGTAGGAGGTGTTCGCCTGTGAGCTTAGATAAACCGTAGATATCAATAGGAGCAAGGGGCGTATCTTCGGGCAAAGGAATATCAGAAATAGGATATACGGCTGCAGTCGAGGCAAATAAAACTTTTTGTACTGTGGTATTTTTGAGGGCTTCCAATACATTCAATGTGCCTTGAATATTGATTTTGGATGACTCAAAAGGGTGCTGATTGCAATAGGGAATAAAATGAATGGCAGCTAAATGAATGACCCAATCAGGATTGATAGCATTGACTACTTCGGCTACAGCCTGTGTATTCAAAATATCTACTTCAAAAAAATGAGCGTCAGGAATAACAACAGAATAACGTCGGCCAAAAGAGAGGTTATCAATGATAAATACTTCGTAATGAAATTGTTGTAGTACTTTTGTAAGGGCAGAGCCTATAAAACCTGCCCCACCTGTCACGAGAATTTTCTTCATTTTTTGACCAATAGCATTAGCATTTGCGTACCACAAAACTATAAAGTTTTCCAGGTAAATGTTCCTTCCGAATCATAGACAACCACCAAGCTATTTCGACAAGCCAACGGCAAGAAGCTGTCCAAGCCCCAAATTTAGCAGATAAGATTTGTTTTAGTTGTGTTTTAGACCAAGGGTCGTAGTTAATTGGAGAGGCAGAAGGTGAAATTTGCTGTAAAATGGTAAGTCCAGCATCTTTAAAAGCTGTTTGATAAGCATCTAAAGTAAAGGCATTTTCACCGCCGTAATAGTGGTGTAGTGGGTGTCGGTTCAAAAATTTTACTTTATCCTTTGAACTTGTAATAACGTGATCACGCAAAGTGAGCATGATTCCTCCTTTCTTCAATACGCGTGTCGCTTCTTTTACAAAATTTGTTAAATCAATAGCATGGTGCATGGCTTGTCGGATATAAACAATGTCGAAGGTTTCGTCGTCAAAAGGTAAGTTTTCCCCATAGGCTTCTATCACTTCAATATTTGAGAGTTGGTAGTGAGCTGCTAAAGTTTTTATTGCACCATTCCCAATGTTAGAGCTTGGGTCAGGCTCTAAAGCCGTTACTTGGTAGCCTGTGCGTGCGAAAGCAATACTGGCTACACCATTGCCTGCACCAATGTCCAGTAGTTTAGATGGATTGACTGGGGAGTATTGTCTTAGGAGCAATTGAGTTTCTTGAAATTCTGCACTTAAACAAAAACGTTCGACATTGGAGGGAAGATCAGGTGAAATATAGGTATCACGTACCAATGAAGCAAATGAAGGGGAGTTTTGAATATGAGTGATGGTTTCTTCCCAAGTCATTTTTTGATTGCTGATTTCTGATTGCGGACTTTCGATTTTTGATTGTGGATTTTTAGTTGCCAACTGCGGGCTACCAAAGGGGGCTGATAATTAAAGCAAAGCCCCTCTCTTTTTGGGAGAGGGGCTTTGCAAAAGTTAAGCTTAAACCTTAGCGATTGATTGACAATTTCTGATTAAACACTTGGTTCTTTTCAGGTCTTACTACACGCAAGAAGTAACTTCCACTTTTTACTTCACTGCTCAAACCATATTTGGTTTTAAAATCTTTTACTTGACCTTCTTGTGAACTAATAGCTTTGCCAGTAACGTCTACGATGTCGAGAACAATGTTTTCATTGGCAGCAAAACCTTTCAAGCGCACTTCAAATGAGCCATTGCTGGGGTTAGGATAAATACCTACGTCAGCTTTTTCAGCCAGTTGAGTTCCTACAGTAAAATAAGTAGCTCCTTTTAACACCGTCTCTGATGAAATTGAGTTATTGGTATAAGTACTTGGAGTTACATTCCACTGATTGTCACGCAATTGAAGAATTTGACGATCATTCTCTTCGGCAGCAATACTCACTTGAAGAGGATTGCTTTGGCTACGACCTTGTACCGACCAATAATTGCTACCTGTTAATTCTGCAACATCCAACGATAGTTTGGAAGACAAACGAGTAGGGTTTTGATTGACAAAGCCTACTTGAATTTCGTCATAAGCAGCTGGTTTTGATACACTAAAAGCACGCAATTGACTACCATCTCCTACTGGAAACCGAAAAGCATCATCACCCAGCTTGAGGATATAGCCTTGAACGTGTGAGCGATTAGAAGCACCAAGTACCGTAGCATCATCGGCTATTTTGAGAGGGTTACTCGCGGTATTTTCAAGAATACCATCACCGAGGGTGAGTTGATTCTCAATCAATAAGGGAGCACGGAGTAAGACTTTGCCCATTTGTGACATCACAAATGTACCTGCGGTGAGAGGATTGGTGCTTTGGATGAGTTGAGTTCCCTCTCCGTCCATGACCACTTGTCCATTTAATGACATTTGGCCTTGATTGGTGAGACCTTTGCGGAGGTGAAGATCACCCTCTGACTTGAAATTACCTGTATTGGATAACTCCCCGTTGACAGTCACAATAGCACCTGAGCTAATAAATATATCAGCCGACGAAACCAATTGGGCCTGTACCGCAACCGTCGCAAAACAACCCGCGAAAATTATAAACAGCTTTTTCATGTTATTTGGGTGTTTACTGACGTGAGATTTTATTTTTTCAACTGACTAACCTGCTTTTTAAGCTTGCTGTTTTCTGCTTTAAGTGATTGTACTTGTTTGTTGAGGTCAACCATATAAATTGTTAGCTCCTCAATTTTTTCCATCAACTTAGCATCTGTTTTTACCATATCTAAGCCAGTTTTTTCCAATTCAGCAGCTGAAGGTACGTTAGGCAAGTGCTTGTGAGCTTTGTAGAATTTCTCTACTTGAGGTAGAGTCATCATTTTATAGTCTTTAGCGAAAACATAGTCAGCCCAAGTAGCAGCTTGCAATGAAACTTTTACTTTTTCAGTCAAAATACCATTGGCTACATATAGGCTATACCCGTTAGCAGTATTTATATCAGTAAGGGTGGTAGCAGTTACGTTACCAATAATAGCCGCTCCATTCACCATGAAATTAACACCCGCTGGACTTGAAGCAATAGCACTCATGCTTGTATTGATTCCAACTTTATTTGAGCTAAAATTTCCACCAATAAGAGGTGTATTATTATCTGAGTTGTCAAGCATTAATAAATCACTTCCTACTGCAGACTTACCAACATTAAATCCTAAGAATAAATTTCTTGAACCTGTGTTATTACGTCCAGCTTCCGATCCAATAGCAGTATTTTGCTGACCACTGACACTATTAGAAAGAGCAAAGCTACCAATACCGATATTGTCATTAGCAGCAGCACCACTTAGGCTTGTCAAAGCAGAAGCACCAATACCTAAGTTGTTATTAGCAATATTTACAAGAAGAGCCTCATTCCCAATACCTACGTTGTTACTACCAGTAACGTTTGCTCTCAATGAAAAAGTACCTAATGCAAAGTTTCCGAATCCAGTATTATTATTCAATAATGCAGAATACCCTACTGCTACGTTATTTGCACCAGTACTTCCCAAACCTATATCGCTACCATTGGCTGGATTAATACCACTTAATGCATAATTACCAACAGCTATACTGTTGAAACCTGTATTTCTTTTACCTGCGACATAACCAAAATGAGTACGTCCAGTGGCAAATTCGATAAGACCAGAAGCCTGATTGTTGACATTTATAGTAAGTGGGACAGCTACATTAGTACCGAATACGCCTGCTGCTGCATTAGGTACGTTTGCATTACCACCTTGTACCCAAGCGTCTCCAATAGCCAACACTTCATTTGCTGCACCAGTTCTTAGGGTTTGCCAAGCCTCTCCTGTATAGAAATAAAAACCTTCTTTGTTATCAGTTTGATAAATCAAAAGACCTTTAGCTGGAGCATTAATAGAATTTCTTTGAGATTCACTCAAGCGAGGAATTAATAACCCTTTCGTAGAAGAAGAAAGGTCTAAGAGAGCAGACTGATCGGGCGCTTTTGTACCGATACCAACATTATCTTTCTGGGCATAAACGTTAGACGCGGTAACGATTATCGAAAGAATTGTGACGTAGTGAATAAGTTTTTTCATGTTACTGATGTGATTTTGGTTCAATAGTTACAGAATTATATTGTTGTGTCAGACAAATATATGAAGAACCCATTGAATAATAAAAGGTATTTTGATGGAAATTATCTAACGGTCAATTTTTGTAGCTTAATAAAATTTTGTCATATATATCATATGTATTGTAGAACATAATTGAAAAATTAAACTTTTGTTCAAACAGTTTTCGGGAGAGATCACCCATTGAAGGCAACCTATCAGAATTATTAATAAAGAAAAGTAAAGCTTGGTGAAGGGCAGATACATCTCCGCGTTGTATCGAGAATCCATTTTCACCTTCTATAATAGCCTCTTTTGCTCCACCAACATCAGAAACGATTACTGGGAGCCCTGCCCTCATAGCTTCTAAGGTAGAACGCGGAAAACCTTCAGAGTCAGATATGAGTGCAAAAACATCACATTGGGTCATTAATTTGGCCACATCTTTGCGTCTGCCTAAAAAGTGTACCCTATTTTGCATTGAATACTTTATTACCTTATTTTTAATAGAATCCTCTAATAGACCATCACCAATGAACCATAATTCAATCTCAGGAAGGTTTCGACAAGCTTCTACTAAGGTTAGGTGGTCTTTAGGTTCTTCAAAACGTGCGGTCATTATTACTCTTAATGGTAGTGGCGGGCGTAACTCTTTTTCTGGCAGAGAGAGGGGGTAATCCATAACTCCATTATGGATTATATTAAGTTTTTCAGGGCTAATTATTTTATATTTTATCCCCAGATGATAGTCAAAGGCTGATACGGTTATTATGCAATCGCAAAAATTAGCCGCTAATTTTTCTAAAAAAACATAGGCTAAAATTTTCAGTTTTGACATAATGCTTACTCGAAAAGACCAACCATGTACGGTGAAAAGAGTAGGGATACTTAAAGAGTAAGATGCCAATCTTCCAATTAGACCAGCTTTTGATGAGTGACACGAGACTAAATCAGGTTTTATCTTTTTTAATAATGCTCTTGTGACGAACAAAGCTTTTAAGTCTTGCCAGAGATGAATGGGTTGGCGTAATGAGGGAATTTCATGAAAATAAATACCCTTAGAAGTTAAATCTTCTACGAAATCTCCTGCATGACCACTTAATACATGTGCTTCATGACCAAGTTTTACCATTTGGGCAGCAACATCTCTAATATGAATTTGTGCACCGCCAATGACATCGGTGCGCGTAATCATGTAAACAATCCTCATTAAGTACAAATATTTAGACGTTTATAAACTTTTTAAGATCATGAACACTTCGCTTGAAGATGAGTGTATTTGTGAATTAAAGGAATGTTGATTTTTTTGGTTATAATAATTTAACCAAAATGTTATATAATTGATTGATTGTTAATATTTTAAATTTTTCAGGGTTGACTATTGACAATCGAAGATAGTATTATTCTTGAGCTATCCCAAGGAGAGCCTATTCTGGTGACGGTACCAAACTTCGAGTGAGAAAAGAGACCAAAGTATTTTTGCTCGTCGTTCAGGAGATATTTTTAGGTCATTGTTCCAAATCTTTTCGACAAAAACAGGGTTGAGGAAGTTTTTATAGTAAGATTCACATTGTGGCGTTATTAAGTAATCTGCGATGATTTCTTTTAATTGCCCATTTACCCATTTTTTTAAAGGTATTTCAAATCCTCTTTTGGGTAGAGAAATCAATTCAGGCGGAAGGTATTGTTTGGCCAACTGCCGTAAAAGGTACTTGGTTGTTTTTCCTTGTATTTTGTATGAGTCGGGTAAGGTTGGAATATATTCGAGAACATTCTTTCCTAAGAAAGGGCTTCTACCTTCTATTGAGTGTGCCATAGTTGCAATATCCATTTTAACTAACAAGTCGCCGAATAACAAGCCATCAAAGTCTAAAAGCATTATTTTTTGGAGTCCTGACAAATTTGGGCTATTTGTTATTTCTTCATATTCTTTTTGTACTGGCTTAATAAGTTGGGGTTTTTTAAAATATTCTTCAAAACCATTGAATGTATCATTCGTTGCACTTCGATAAGCGTCAAAGCCTTTTTGGGAACTAAGTGCTAAAAGCCTATATATATAATTATAGTTGGATATTTTATTTTTTGGTTTGGGAAACCAATCAATTAAGTTGGATGCTAATTTTTGATACAAATCGGGCATTATAAACCAATCTCGCCACATAAAAGGGACATATCTTCTATAACCACCAAATAACTCGTCACTCCCGTCACCATTCAAAATAACTGTTAGATGTTTTTTAGCTACTTGACTTACATAATAACTTGGAATAGCTGAGCTATCGAAGAAAGGTTCTCCATAATTTTGAATGATAGACTCAATATCATTTTGGAGAAAGTCTAATGAAATTTTTATTTCATGATGGTCTGTTTGATATTTGTCTGCTACCATTCGTGCATATGGAGCCTCATCAAATTCTCCATCAAATGAAATCGTAAAAGTTTTTATATGATGATGATAGTGAGAGGCAATAGCTGTTACTATACCGCTGTCTATACCCCCACTCAAAAAAGCCCCAACCTCTAAGTCAGATGCTTCTACTCGTCGCTTTACTGATTCATGAAGAATAGAGTTCGTTTTGTGAATGGCATCTTCTATTGAGTCGTTGGAGTGTTGTAAATAAAATGGAATTATACTCCACCACTTGTTTTTTTGCAAGAAAAGAGTTTGTGTATCTATCAAATATGATTCACCACCGTTGAGCTCTTCAATATTGTGATACGGTGTAGTACAACCGTGCATGTAACCTAAATACAGATATTCATATATTCCCCTTTCGTTAATATTTACTGGAACTAAGGCCCTCAACACATTTAATTCGCTTGCAAAAATGATTTGTGTATTATCATTGTAAAGGTAAAGAGGCTTTTTCCCTGCGCGGTCGCGAGCCAAAAAAAGTTTTTTATGGTGGCTATCATAAATAGCCATTACAAACATTCCATCTAACTCATGAAGAAATTTTTCGCCTAAAAGATGGTATAAATGTAGTAAAGTTTCTGTATCTGAATTTGTTTGGCAATGGAGGTTATATTTGAGCCGAAGTTCTTGGTGGTTATAAATCTCCCCATTAAAAATAATAGTGTAGCGCTCCATGAAGGACATCGGCTGATGGCCAGCTGCAATATCTTGTATTGAAAGCCTAAGGTGATAAAATTGAATATTGTCAATTATAGCATGATTTTGAGCATCTGGGCCACGATGTTCTAAGTGTATTTTGATACGATTCGTATCTAATTTAAAATTGATTGAGCCAACAATTCCACACATTAGGATAAATGTTTTTTGTGATTAGATGCTGAGTGGTATATTATGACGAGTGCTGTAAAAAAGAAGGGTAAAAGAGGTATCTTGTATCTAGCTAATGCCCCAAAATTGAAGGTACTAATTCCTACAAAAAATGCAAATGCTAAACTAAAACCTAAACAGAATATAACGTCTGGATTTTTAAGAGAGGCCCATAAAGCCTTTTCGCGCAATGCTTTTATTATAACCCATATAGTTATAATAAATGTAACAAGGCTCTCAAAAACTGAAGGAATATTGACGATTTTTCGAACCTCCCATAGATAAGGACGGAATAGAGTAACATTTATTCCTAATGGGATAAGTTTAAGAAAACCAAACAAAGAAAATTCAATTTCTCCTAAATCATACCCTGTACCATCAGACATATCTGTTGCTTCTTTAATAAATTCTCTAATATATTCAGAAGTATCAAGTAACCTGGTTAATGCAAAACGATCTTCTGCAAAAACATTTACTATTGAAAAAAAAATAAATATAGTAGCTAAAGATATAGGAGAGATAAGAAGTAAAACTAACACTTTACTCAGAGAATATTTTCCTATATTAATACTAAGATTTAAACTTGAAAAAGACCAAATTAATGCAAACGGTAGAAAACAGAGTATTATGTAAGATTTGGTATTTAAAATTATATATATATTGAATAAAATAAAAAAGATATTTTTTGCAGAGTATTTCTTTTTTTTAAATGTATTATAAATATAATAAGTTAAAAAGCATAAACTACCTAAACTCAAAGGGTCTTTCATAAGAGTAGTACCCCAAAACCAAACAGAAGGTACAAAAAGAATAGAATATGCTAATAGACGGTGTGAGTCTGGATACAGTTTAGTGAAGGTTTTAAATAAAAACCAACATCCTCCAAAACAAAATAATGAAATAAAAATAGAAATACCTAAGTAGCTTCCAAAAGTGAATAGAGCTAAAATACTCCCTATTTTACTTACAAAAAGTATTTCAGAGGCTAGAAACTCCTGATGAGGTAAATCAATAAGAGTTGATGTAGCTATTTGCACTTGAGAAGAAAATAAAATACTTATTCCGTCAATAGGATTACTAATTATTAAGTTGAAAATTTTAAGGGTACAAGTATAATAAGTAAACATATCACCTTGACCATAATAAAACTCAAACTGAGCTATATTAAGAAAGGTGCCCAAAACTCGTATATACCATGAAGGTAAAAAATAAGGCTGAAGATTAAGTGGAAGTCTTTCTTTTTGATTTTTTAGGAAAAGATGAACGAATATTAAGATGATAGGCACTATTGCCACATCTTTCCATGATAATAGGCTTGATTCATACATCACTTTTAGATTTTAAAGTCTGTTTAGGTGACAGCACAAAAACGTGGCAGGCACCACCCAGCCATGATGCCCACAATTGCCTTGTTTTAATCGGAGTACCAGGTGCTAAAGTCCCATTTCCAGTATAAAAGAGAGCGTTTGTAGAATACTTCTTTATTTTAAAGAAAGGATTAAAAACCTTCTCCCAAGCTTTTTTAGTAAAATAATAATATTCTGTAAAATAATTTCCACGTTCTCCATGTTTTCGGGGGAGGACGCGTAATAATAGTGAAAAAAGTCCAAGAGTTTTATATTTCTCATTTACTTCATTCATAAATAAAGAATTATTATAAGTTTTGTTTTTTTCTGGTTGTTTTACCCCCATTTTTTCTATCAACCATCTAAACCCCATTCGAAAAAACATAGGATATTGAAGTACTGTTGCCCAAAACTTCCATGTAGTTGTAGGTACTAAGTGTATCAATGTTCCATTATCTTTTATAACACGCCTTATTTCATTTTGAAACTCTACTACGTGAGGAATGTGTTCTAACACATTTGAACTGAAAACTACATCAAAATAAGCATCGGGAAACGGAATATTAAATCCATCATATTTAATTATAGGATATGACTCCTCAATTTCGTAGCTGTTGTTATGTACATCAATAGCTGAAACTTCATACCCTTTTTGAGAAATATATTTAGCTTGCCAACCAGCACCAGCTCCTATTTCTAACACTCGTCCTGTTTTTGGGAAAGAGCTTAGTGCTAATTCTAATTCGGCTAATCGTATAGGTTTTAGAGCTTCAAAATTTATCATAATAATTTTTCAATTAGATTTTGCCAATCTTTTATTTTTATCAAATAATCAAAGTCCGATGCTCTAAGAAGGCTTTTTTGAGAGTAATCAGATCTTATATCAGTATCGGAAATAATTTGGCTTAATTGATTAGCCCAGTACAATTCTGTAGAAGTTAGACTTTTATTAGCATCTAACATTTTACCATCAAAAATTGGCATTAAAATGCCATATTTAGCAAATTCAACAGTAGTTATCGGGATTTGAGAATTTACTTCAGCATTTAGTATTTCACGTGGTCCTGAAAGACAATCACTTGAAATAACAGGAGTTCCACAAATGATACTTTCAACGACTGAGTTGGGCATTCCCTCTACAAGGGAGGTAAATACAAACCATTTTGCATGCTTTATGAGCTTGAAAGGGTTTTGGGTAAAGCCCCATAGATACACATCGTAATTTTCTGTTAAGGTTTGATTTGTATCATAAACAAATGTACGAAGACCGAGTGAAGTTGATAAATTTGCAAGATATTGTTTTAACTCACCTTTCCCTAATATTATTAATTTAAGATTATTGTCGTTTTTATGTAACTCTTTAAAAATTCTAATAAGATTCCAATGAGCTTTGTTTTCATTTAGACGAGCAGCGTTTATTAATACAGTATATTTATCAAATATAGGGAATTCTTCAGTAGAAAGTGAATCAAGCGATTTATCCACTATGTATTGAAGATTATAGGAATTATAGATTACTTTTATTTTATGCTCGGGTATTTGGTAAGATTTTATAAGATCTTCTTTGATTAATAAAGAATTACAACAGATTTTTTCAGCTTTAGGGTATAGCCACCTAATTAAAAAATTATGAAACCAGTGTCGTTTTTTGTTGTACTGAACAGATGGTATAATTTGTATATTTACAATGGAAATATGAGGTTTAAAATATTTAGTTAGTACGTTAATGAAATTTGCATATTCTAAAAAACTAATGATGGTCGAATTTTTTGAAATTTGTGAAGGGAAAATAAAAAATGAATAAATGATTGAAATTATAGTGTCAAGTGGATTTTTTGTCTCTTTTAAAAAAGACAGAGACTTGAATCTACCTTTAATAACATAATCAATTTGAGGAGTGATTAAAAATACTTGCTCAAAATCAATGAAACTTGTCAAAGCGATTGCTTGTCGCTCTGCTCCTCCAGCTTGTAATGAATTAATAAACAAATACTTTTTTTTCATTCATTTAATCTTTTTATTCTCAAATAAGAGCTGTTTTATATTCAATTAAAAAGAAGCTTCTTTGGTTACAACCCAGTCATTTAAACCATTAGAGTAAAAATTTATACATTCAAACCGTGTTGAAATAACTTTTAGGGATGAGTTATTTATTTTATTTGAATTACTTGCATAAACCGTAACAGTATTAGCTGAATTATCCATTCTAATTATTTTGTAAATCTGACCAGATGATGCACTTGAGATTGGGGGAAGTGTTATTGTAAGACTACCATTAGTAGCGTTTACAAATTTTATTTGCTTTCCTGAGTATGTCAAAGTTGTATTACTTGTTATTATATCATGTCCTGAGTTTGATGTTTGTTTACTGGTTGTAGCTACCCAGTTAGCACCTGTATGAAATTTCATCGTGCTATCTGTGTTATCAAAAACAACCAAGCCCTTTGTTGGATTTACTATTGAGCTTACATTACTTACATCTGGCATTTTGAAGCCATTTGGACTCATAAAACCATAAACATCGTTGCTTCCTCTTGTACCTTTTACGAAATCAACCCTATCAGTATTATCAACTGTTCGTAGCCTTAGGTTACCAGCTGAAAGTTGTGTAAATTTTTCACTTGAAATCTCAGTCCATTTGATATTTCCGTTGTTATAAAATAAATTATCTCTTGCCGTTATTCTTAGCCCTCCAGTATCGGCATCATCTCCTACCCAAAATACCCCACCCCATCCATTTCCTCCATCGCCAGTATCATGATAGTTTATACCCCGGTGGATAGAGAATTGTCCGACCCAATTTTCTAAAACGCCACTGTATTCGATTGCCATTCCAGCACTGTAAGGTAGGATTTTAAAATCTCTTGCGAGAGAAGCACTCCCACCAAGTTGTTCTACATTGTAGGGATGCCGGAGACGGAATACAGGTATTTTATTTCCATTAGCCCACTGTGTTGGCGTTATGGTTTGAATTTCACTACTATCTAATTCTTCAATTGCAGATAGATTCATACGAATACCATCAGAAGCATATAGACCTTTAGTAGTAGTATTATAAGCAAGCGTTCCGATAGGTTGGGATAGTGATTCAATTTGGTTTTGATTCAATTGCGGTATTGTCATCGTAGTATAGGAAGGACTCGCACCTTTTAGGCAAGACCATTTGAGTCCATTATAAACACTTACGCAATTGGAATCAGTATCAAATACCATCATCCCTTGAACAAGGGTTGAAATAGCCAATTTTTGTGAATTACTCATTCTGGGTAATATAATCCCATTATTAGATGAAGAAGCGTTGATATTAGCTTCGTTCGTTCCTGGAGTAATTACAGTAAACTGACTAAAACATAAAGAGGTACTTAAACAAAAAAACAATAGCAATTTCTTCATTTTTAGGTATGTTTTAAATTGAATACATTAGTATTTGCGAAGAACGATAATCAATGATTAACTATTAATAAATACACACGGTAAAAAAACAAAAAGGCTAAAGTAATTTTATGACTTACTTAGTAACCCTACAAGTATACCCTATAATGTGTCTTTTGCCTTCTTTAGCTAAACCTAAAAGAGTCATTAGGTTATCAATTAAAGATGTAAAAAAATCAACAAATAATGGTAATACTTTGTTTTTTGAAAACCATGTATTTTTCCCAAACCAAAATAAATCATAAGTTACGAAGGCTAACATATTGCCGTGAATTACTTCTTTGTTAGTCACTTCAATAGAATTGTTGTTTAAAAAAATATCTAAACTTTTTTCATTTTTGAAATTTATATGGTCTTGATTTTGGATTAGTTGAGTTAGTTTTTTTGGCCAAAATTTACGCATTATTCGATACGAAATAGCTTCATTATCAACTTCTACAATAAGAAAAAAAGTTGAATTTTTATCCCTTAATTTATTAATACCTTGTTTAAGTAGATTAGAAAAAATAGAGTCTGTAATATGTGCATTTACAAAAATAAGAAAAAAAGTGTCAAAACTATTATTAGGATAAGGGATAGAGCCATCAGCATTATAGAATGTAGCATCTTTATAACCATTTACAATTGCTACATCTTTTGGAAATCCTTCGATATCAACGCCGTAGACTTCAATATTATTATTAGATGCAAAACTAACACCCCATCCACATCCAATATCAAGTACTTTTACGTATTTTTTTTCTATACTTTTAGATAATTTAACAATAGATTTTTTCAGAAAAGCTTCATGCCCCAACCGCAAGGTGAATAACTTAGAAAAAAATACATCATTCTTGAAATACCTTCTAAAGCTGGGCTTTATATTGTTAGTACCTGTAATTTCAGTTATATGTTTCCAGTATTGATTTGTTTCTGAGCTCATTTTAGTGTAGTATTAATTTTAATAAAACCATGAACAATTAAAAATGAAAATAAATAATATAGAGAGAAAGAAGTCGCAGTGGCAGTGGCAGCTCCAATTGCCCCGAATTTAGGGATTATAATAAAAGCTAAAATAATATTAAAAAAAGCTACAATAGCTAATAAAAAATTCATTATTTTATATTGTACTTTTAAAATAAAGTAGTATGAATAAAGAGAAGATATTGTTTGAAAAACGAGAGCAACTAAAAGAATTTTTATAGTAAAAAATACAGGTTCAATGGGTATTTTTTGTTTTAGCAAATACTCTAAAAAGAATTTTCCAAAGAAAAACATTATAAACGAAACTCCTAAAACCCCTATTGACACTAATTTAGTGTTTTTATTAAAGGTAGAAATGAAATGGCTTTCTGAACTATTTATCAATAAAGAAAGGTTTGGGAATATAACTCGAGATATAATAGCAAAAAAACCACTTAATAAAATAAAAGTTCGATCTGCGACAGTATATACACTTATTTCTTCCGAAGAAGAAAAAAAACCTAATATAAGTACATTAATACTTGTAAATAATGATGTTAAAATCCCAGCTGTAAATGCTTTTGCACCTTCTACCCACACTTTTTTTATTTGTTGAGAAGGAATATATTGTAATTTTATATCCATTAAATAATAAATAATAAAATGAGATATAATACCCATTAGTAAAAAACTAAGTGAGTCGATAAAAATTAAATAAGGTAAACTAATTTTAAACCATTCTGCTCCTATAAAAATGAAGATTAAATAAATTATTTTAGAAATTATTATACATATAAATTGGTAAAAGAAATTTTGCTTACCTTGGAAAAGCCAATCTTGGTAAAAAATGTATCCAATACCAGTAATAATAATACCGATTGCATACGATAAATAATAATGACTTATAGGTGGATAAAAATAAATCCCAACTAAAAATATGCCTACTACTCCAATAAAATTAAAAAATTTACTATAAAAGATAGAACTAAAAATAATTGAAGTTTCCTCTTCTAAGGAGGTTATAGCTATATTTTTGGTTCCACTTAATAAAAATCCAAAGTTAACAAATAAAGAAACATAAAGTGTAACATATTGATAAATAGCATATTGTCCAAAAAAAGTAGCTCCTATTTTTGAAAGTAAAAAAGGGGTAATAAGTAAGGGTATCAACTGATTTACACCCTGCCCCAAGGCTAAAAAAATAAAATTCCTAAAAAAAATATTCTTTCTATTAATGGTGTT
>JBDHXS010000038.1:0-18566 GCA_039810845.1 Runella sp.
CAATAACATCTTTTTACGAAAATTAAATTTTAATAATCAAACAAATATGTACGGTATAGTTAATAAAACAATTGAAGACCTCGTAACTGAAAATTTTGGGGCAGACAAGTGGGAAGCCGTAAAAGAAAAAAGTGGAGTGGATGTAGATTTTTTTCTGAGCAATGAACCTTACGACGATGCTATAACTTATCAACTGGCAGGAGCGGCATCTGATGTATTGGGGTTATCCGTAGGCCAGGTATTAAATGCATTTGGCGAATGGTGGATATTAAAAACAGGTAAAGAAAAATATGGGGGTTTAATGGAAGCTGGCGGTAGCAATTTAAGGGAGTTTCTGGTTAATCTCCCTATGTTTCACAACCGTATTATGCTTATATACCCGAAGCTTACACCGCCAGAGTTCAAAGTAAGTGATGCCACTGAAACTTCTATTCATGTTCATTATCACTCAAAAAGGGAAGGCTTGCAAGAATTTGTACGGGGATTATTGAGTGGCCTTGCTAAAATGTATCATGTAGAGGTGGCCATAGAATTACTGCAAACCAGAGATGAAGGCAATACACATGAAATATTTAAAGTTAGCTGGTAATTCAAATGCATTCTTTTAATTTTAATACTGAACAGTTTAATCGGCTTTTCCCTTTTTATATTACTATCAATGATGAGCTGAACGTTGTTTCTGCAGGCAAGTCTGTTGAAAAACTATGTGCTATAAAAGATGGGGAGAATTTTAAAAAGCATTTTTCCATTCCACGCCCCTATACGCCATTTCAATCCTTGAATGATTTGTTGGCACTTCAAAACCAACTTATTGTTTTAGAAAACATTAATGATACTACAATTAAATTAAGGGGTCAGTTTGAACACTTGCCTGGCAGTAATGAGGTATTGTTTATTGGTTCGCCCTGGTTTGGTTCTATTGAACAGGCACGGGAACATAATCTGCATATTAATGATTTTGCTCATCATGACCCACTGATAGATTTATTGCATGTATTAAAGGCACAGGAGATAAGTAATAAAGACCTGCAAGAATTAGTAACAACAATTAATAAGCAAAAGGAAGAATTAAAAAGGGCTAACAAAGAAGTACATGACATTGCCCTTTTTCCCATGCAAAACCCTGACCCTCTTATAAGAATAAATTTTGAGGGCGAGGTAATTAAAAACAATCCTGCAGCATCGTTGTTAGATTTTTTTCTGTTTGAAAATCAGTTCTTACGCAACGACCTTTTTTTCAAATTAATTGCAAGTAAAATAGATAAAGAAAACCCAAGATGGTCTATTGAAGCTGCATGCGATGAAAAAGTTTATTCATTCCTGTGTGTTACTATGGCAAATGAGGGCTATATTAACATTTACGGAAGAGATATTACCGAAAAGAAAAAAACGGAGGATGAGCTTAGCCGCTTATCATTAATAGCAAGTGCCAATAAAAATGGGGTAATATTTATTCATCCTGATGGATATATTACCTGGGCTAACGAAGGCTTTTGTAAACTTACAGGTTATTCACTTAACGAAATTGTGGGCAATACACCAGTAGGCTTATGCAAAGGTCCACTAACTGATGAAGATACCATTGAGGCAGTATTGGGGAGCTTCAATCATGGAAAAAGTTTTAGTGGTAATTTAATTTATTATCGCAAAGATGGGACCTGGTTTTGGGGTCATTCAGATGGTCAGCCGCTATTTAATGAAAAAGGCGAAATAAGCGGATATTTTGGCATAATTGAAGATATCACCAGCGAAAAGATAAACGAAGAAAAGCTAAAAGTACTCTCGCAAATTGCAGAAGACAATATAAACCCTGTAATTATTGCTGATAAAAATGGTTATGTAAGTTGGGTAAACAAAAGCTACACGCAACTTACTGGCTATACGCTTGAAGAGTCAGTCGGGAAAAAACCAGGAAGCTTTTTACAAGGACCTGACACTGACTTAAAAACGGTACAATATCTTTCGCAACAAATTAAAAAAGGGGAACCCTTTGACGCAGAAATATTGAACTACAATAAACGTAAAAAAATGTATTGGGTCCGTATTCAAGGCCAGCCCATAAAAAATGCAAAAAATGAAATAACTGGTTTCTTTGCATTACAAGAAGATATTACCAAAGAAAAAGAATCGGAGTTGCGTTTTCGTTCAGTACTTGACAATATAGGTGATAACGTATGGGAACATAATTTTATAACAGGCAAAACATTTTTTTCTAAATCACAAAATGACTTTTTGGGTTATTCAACAACCGAACTCACTAATAATCAAAAACTTTGGTGGGAAAGTGTACACAACGATGACAGAGATTTATTAGTAGAAAGTGACTATAAATATAGAAACGGCCAGGCAGAATTTCATAGCCTTGAATATAGAATTATGCATAGGGATGGAACAGTAAGATGGGTGCTCGACCGTGGTGTTGTAATAGAGCGAAACAAGTTGGGTATGCCAATCAAAATTATAGGTACCCATGTAGATATAACCAGCCAAAAAACTTTGGAAGCGGCTTTAAAAAAAGCAAAGGAAACAGCCGAAGCCTCCACCAAAGCAAAAGAGAATTTTTTGGCTAATATGAGCCATGAAATCCGTACGCCGCTCAATGCCATCATTGGCATGACTCACCTGTTGTTTGATACTCGCCCCAACAAACAGCAATTTGAATACTTAGAAATTCTCAAAACTTCGGCTGATTTTTTGCACAGCCTTATCTCTGACCTACTCGACATGGCAAAGATTGAAGCAGGACGAATAGAAGTACAAAGCCACCCATTTGATTTAGTTGGGCTCTTACGAACTACTCAACGAGTTTTTCAAATCAAACTCCAAAATCGCCCAGTGGAGTTAGACATGATGATCGATGCCCGTATCTCAGGCATGTACCTTGGCGATGATCTTTTACTCAACCAAATTTTACTCAATTTGATTGGCAATGCCGAGAAGTTTACCGAAGAAGGATGCATAGATGTATCAGTGAAACTCAAAAAAGAAGAAGAAAATACGCTCTGGGTTGAATTTAAAATAACCGATACGGGGATAGGGATTCCAGCTAATAAGTTAGACGAAATTTTCCAGAAATTCAAACAAATTAATACCCAAGGTCACAAACACAAAGGCACAGGCTTAGGTTTGGCCATTACCAAGCAATTGATTGATTTACAAGGAGGAACGATTTCGGTCAAAAGCCGAGAGGGAGAAGGTACAACCTTCACATTTATGCTTCCTTTTCAAAAATCAGACTTAGAAGCCGTACCTGATACTTTTGAGATTCAGGCGGGCCCAAGCGATTTGCTGGGCTGCAAAGTATTGGTTGCCGAAGACAACATAATGAACCAGAAGTATATCAGTAGCTTACTGCATAAATGGAATATTGAATTTGTAATTGCTCCTGATGGCAGAAAAGCCGTTGAACAAGCACAAAAACAGCGGTTCGACATCATTATGATGGATATTCAAATGCCCAATATGGATGGCTACGAAGCTACCATCACCATTCGTAATACCCAAAATCCTAACCAGCATACTCCTATTATAGCCCTTACTGCCTCGGCTATGCTTGATCAAAAGAGTAAGACAAAAATGGTAGGTATGGAAGACTTTGTGACCAAACCCTTTGCACCCAATCAGTTACTTTCAATACTCAAACGATATGCAAAAATTGATAGTTCTGACCAAAATTCTGAGATATTAAGTAATTTTAGTACCCAACTTGATCATGACCGTCTACATGAAATGTATGGCGATGACAAAGCCTATGCAGCAGATATGTTTCAGACGTTTTTGACCGATGTACTGCCAGGTTTCCCTTCTATTCAAGAGTTAATTTTACAAAATGACTGGGAGTCTTTGAGCAAATTAGCCCACAAATTGAAACCTACACTTGGCATGGTGGGACTTACCCAACTCGAACTTCAACTATTAGAGATAGAAACTATTTCCAAAGAAAATCCGCAGGAAGAGCCGTTACAAAAGCTTTGGGAGAGCGTCCAAAGTACCTTGGATGCCGCTGTCCCTATTTTGCAACAGGAATTGGTTCATTTACAGGAATCAGTGAAATAAACTAATGGCCAAAGACTAAAAACAAATGTCATGAAATTGAAATGTATTATTGTTGAGGATGAAATAATGGCTCGCAAGTCGTTGCAACGATTGTGCGAACAACACGATTCACTTCTTTTAATCGCTGCTTTTGAAAATGCCGAAGATGCACTTGCTTTTTTGGCAACCGAAGAGGTTGATCTAATATGGTTGGATGTAGAAATGCCAGGCTTGTCAGGATTTGGGTTGTTAGAAAATCTGACATCAATGCCACAGGTAATTATGACTACCACCAAAACAGAATATGCTTTTAATGCGTATCAGTATCAAGTAACCGACTACTTACAGAAGCCCATCACTCTGCCTCGTTTCAAAGTAGCCGTAGAGAAAGTATTAGAACTCAATAGCCGTAAAACCGCTATTTCGCCCGAGCGGCAGGAAATTTATGTAAAAATAGAAGGCCGATATATAAGGTTACCTTATGCTGACATAACGTTTGTGGAGAATGTAGGCGATTATGTCAAGATTTTTACGACTAAAAACTCCTACGTAGTTCACACTACCATGAAATACTTGGAAGAAAAGCTGGGTAATCAGTTTTTGAGGGTGCACAGATCATTTATAGTTCATCTTGATAAAATCGTCGATATAGAAGAAAACAACTTGGTAATCGGCAACAAAGTCATTCCCATCAGCAGAGCCAACAAATCTGAATTGATGACTCGACTCAATATGCTTTGATTTTATCGTTTTTTCAACAGAATCCATTTTGCTTTAATGCCTGTTTCTGAATAACTATACCCCACCACCGACGACGTGGCGCTGTTGCTATACAAGCTATACGCAGTTACCTCAATGTTTGCATTGGGTCTATATCCAAGTGTGAGTGACGCCCGATATGTAGCCTGAAAAGCCTCATCTTCAATTCGTTGCATACCCCCTGCTACCGAAATTTGGTAAAGAAACTTTTGCTTAGGTACATTAAGGTTTTCAACTACACCAAATGCTTCGTATGAACGAAATAAAAATGGACTGAAATAAACCCGAGACATCCGTTTTTCAAAAGTCATGCGCTGGTAGTTTACGCCAAACTTTACAACAGGTGCCGCCATCAAATCATAATACAATGAAGCAAACAGTAAATTGCGGGTGTTTCCGTCGGAATTTTTTGTATAATAGTACTGAGAATAAACACCCAATTTGAACGGTGTATTGAGGTTATAAGTAGCAATATAGTTTTTAAATGAAAGCTGATTGCCTACTAAGCCTGCTGTAAAGCTTTGTACATCCTCATTGTAGCGAAGTTCGAGTGTTTGAAACTTATCAACTTTAAATTCATTGGCAATATCAAAGGCCTTGAAAGGAGTTGTAGTACCATCTTTTTCTAATTTGGTCAAATTGATTGCGCCAGTAACCAACCAAAAAGGTTTGACTCTCCACCGCAAACCTGCTGTAAAAGTTTGTACATTGGCCGCATTGTTTTCGAGCGAATTACTCACTTCACGATGACGGTAACCCACATTGAGGCGTAATGCTGTTACCACATCAAATGCCGCATTTACCTGGTAGTTTTTTGAAACGTTCCCCCCTTTGTCGCTACTCATAAAAGTGTGAGTAGTAAAAGCAGGTGCATGACGTAGTTTTAATTTTATGAGAAAGTCTTTGGCATCCTTTTGATTGGGGTAATATTCCAAGGTTTTTAATACATACTTTTTTGATTCATCATCCAATTCTTGGGCAAAAAGGGCATCCGCCACGCCCAAGTTCCCATCAAAAGAAGAGGGAACATTACGCAGTGATTTTTTGAATAATGATACCGAGCGAGCAAACTCTTTGTTCCAAACAGAAAGTCCCGCTCTTTTGATTAGTATGTCATTGTTGTTAGGGAAAAGGGTATCAAGTGAGTCTAATTCAGCAAATGCTTGCTTAAATTTTTCATTCCAACCCAGAGCTGTAATACGACCCAAGCGGGCTAAAAGGTACTTTTGAGGGTGGGTAGTGGTACTTTCAACTGCTTTGTTGGCATAATCAAAAGCCAAAGTTTTGTTTGATTGCAAAAACGATAAATACGAAAGATTCAGAAACACCTCCGTTTGTCCATTGGTGAGTTGAAGCAATTGTTGGTATATTTTTTCGGATTCGTCGTAGCGTTCAAGTTGGATATAAAGCTGGGCTTTGGCAAAAAGAGCTTCTTTATCAGTGGCGTTTTCCGATAAAATAGATTCGAGCAAAGGGGCTGCTTGATTATAGTTTTGGTTTTTTGCAAGATAATCGGCCAACCCCAAGCGAGCATATTTACGACTCACTTTGGCATTGTCGTTAGATGGCTGTATTTCAAGCGCTTTATTGGTAAATGACAGTGCTTTCTCGTATTCAAACAACGAAGCTAAGGCATTGGCATAACCTAAATTGGCCGCAAAATCATTGGGCTTTTCGGTCAGTAGTTTTTCGTAATAGCGCTTGGCGGCAGGGTATTCTTTTCCCCACATAAGTGCCTCGGCGGCATTGAGCGAAATCTCAAAATCGTTAGGGAATCGTTCAAGTAATTTTGCAAATACCTCTTTGGCTTCGGTTACATTGCCCGACAGCCCAGTACCACGCCCGTAGCAAAGCAGAGCGGTTTTGTGGGTAGCATCGTGGTTAGTAAGGTAGTTTTTAAAAAAGGCTGCGCCTTCGGCAAACTGTCCGTTTTCCAACATTTTAAAACCTGCCTGCAAAGCATCTTGTGCTTGCACTACCCCAGCAAATAAAACCAAAATGATTACGAGTAACTTTTTCATTACTATTGTTGATTTGATGAAACAAAACTATCACCCAATGCAACGGTAATGGTTCAACTTTCGATAAAGTGCAGTTTTTGAGGTGTTTTTGGAAGAAAAATGCCGTTTAAAGTTTGTCTATTCTTATAAATAGATTGATAGTCGTTATTTGGCCGACACAATGTTGGTCGTAAACAATTATAAATCAGGTAGAATAACTGCCAACAAATCGCTGGAATCCTCTGCTACAAAAATTGATGTTAGGCAAATGGTTATCGTTGCTGGATTCTTTCCAATAGATAAACTCACCGCTAAAAAAAGAGGCATTATCTCCCAAAAAAACCTCATTTTTTGTCATTCATCGAATAGTCCCGACTCAGGGTGGGCGTTTGTTGCAATTTTGTCTCAACAAAAACACAACAAGCAATGTACGCACCCAACTACCAACAATATGCAGAACGTCTTCGCATCTATCGTTATAGAGGCGAATTTGGAACTGCTGATGCCTATGCCCTCAAAAACGAGTTATTGGCCGAAACCGCCGAGCAGTTATTCATTGATTTAAGCGATGTCACCAAAGTTGATTTGATTGCCATAAATGCCTTGGCAATGGCGCACAAGTATAAAAATCTTAAAGTAGTTATGCCTAAGTCAGCCCAAGGTCGGCATACTTTTCATATCACTAAGTTTGATCTTATTTTTAATATCATCACTTCTATTCCTGACTATCTCTACGACTATGAGTAAGATCAACACAAATAATGAAGCATTTTTGAGCACAGAATTTATGCTAATGTTCAGCACGTTAGTAGTCAATGTTGGCAATTACGTCTTCAATCTGTTGGCAGGACGTATGCTAAGTCCTGAGGTTTTTGGAGAAGCTAACTGCTTAATAACCTGTTTGTTAGCTGTTTCTTTTGTCGCTACGGCGTTTCAATTAACAGCAGCAAAATTTTCTGATCCTCAAAATCAACTAACCGACTTCGCTTGGATATTAGGTTTCATTGTTTGTGCAAGTGTGCTCGTTTTTTCGAGTAGTATCAAAAATACCTTTCATCTCACCTCCGAAACTTCCCTTATTCTACTTGCTCTGGCTATTCCTTTCTATTTTGTAATGAGTGTAGGAAGAGGCAAGTTACAAGGAAACCTACATTTTGGAAGGTTTGCCATTACCTATCAGGTAGAAATGTGGGCGAGACTGATTGTGGGAATCGGAATGGTGGCTTTATTCGGCACTGTTTGGAGCGTGGTAATAGGTTTATTAGCCTCTATTGGGGGTGGTTTCATCTACACAAACCTGACACAAAAAACTTCAAGAACGACAGAGATTCATATCAAATCTTTTGGAGGATTTAGTACTTTTTTTGGAGTTACTTTACTTTATGAACTTAGTCAAATTGTTATCAACAATAGCGATGTACTACTTGTAAAACATTACTTCTCTGCGCAGGAGGCTGGTCTATATGCTGCCTTGGCATTGATTGGCCGAGTGGTGTATTTTGGAACTTGGTCGGTAGTAATGGTGTTGTTTCCAAAAGTAATTGACCAACAAAAGAAAGGCTTACCTACGCATCATTTACTAATCAAAAGCTTTGTAATTGTGGCACTCATTGCTGCCCTCATCGTAGTTGGGTGTTTGACTTTCCCCGAATGGATTGTAGGTACATTATTTGGCAAAAACTACCTCAGTATCAGCACTTATTTGTGGCAATATGCCTCCGTAACCGCTTTGTTTGCCTGTGCCAATGTTTGGGTTTATTACCACTTATCACTCGACCGCAAAACCCCCATAGTACTTTCACTTTTGGCAGGTATTTTACAGTTTGTACTACTCTATATTAAGCATGGCAATTTTGGAGATGTGATTCAAGGACAGTGTATTGCCATGCTCTTTTTATTCTTTTCACTGTTGGTTTATCATTTTGTAGTTACAACAAGATCTTTCTCTTTCACCCCAAAAAACATTCAATTGTCATGAAATCAAACCTTAAAGTTGCCATCGTTTCTCCTTATCCTCCGAGTAAATGTACGCTCAATGAGTACGGATACCATTTGGTCAACCATTTTCGCCAAAATAACGACACCAAAGAAGTAATTTTGATTGCTGACCAATTACCCGAAGGCCAAGTTTATGAGTTTGATACCAAAGGGTGTCCAATAGATGTTCGTCCTGTATGGCAATTCAATAATTGGTTCAATTTCTGGTTTATCCTCCAAACCATCCGTCAAACTAAGCCCGACGTTGTACTCTTCAATATACAATTCCTTTCTTTTGGTGATAAAAAAATACCCGCTGCGCTAGGTTTGCTTACTCCTTGGTTAGTAAAACTATTAGGTTTCCCATCGGTTGTTTTACTACACAATATCATGGAAGAAGTAGATTTAAAAACAGCAGGAATCACGCAAAATCCAGTTTTGGCTGCCATTTTTCGATTCATTGGCACTATGCTTACTCGTCTGGTGTTACAAGCCGACTTAGTGGCAGTTACTATTGCTAAGTATGTAGAAGTGTTAGAAAAAAAATACAAAGTCAATAATGTAGCATTGATTCCACATGGCAGCTTTGAATTGCCTCCTATGCCTAACTTTGACTTACCCGAAGGCCCCAAACGAGTGATGACATTTGGCAAATTTGGCACTTACAAAAAAGTAGAAGTAATGATTGAAGCCGTAGAGTTGGTTCGTAAGAGTAGCAGAGTACCGCTCGAAATCGTGATTGCAGGCACCGACAGCCCCAATAAAAAAGGCTACTTAGCAGCAGTACAACAACAATATGCTAACGTACCTGGCTTGACTTTCACGGGTTATGTACCCGAAGAATACGTACCTACGGTATTCAACGAAAGTGCAGTTGTTGTCTTTCCATACACCAGCACTACGGGTAGCTCGGGGGTTTTGCACCAAGCAGGTAGCTACGGCAAAGCAGTGATATTGCCTAACATTGGAGATTTAGGCCAATTAATTAAAGAAGAAGGCTATGCAGGTGAACTGTTTGAACCAGACAATGCCGAAAGTCTGGCCGAAGCAATCCAGAAAGTAGTAGAAAACGACGATTATCGCCGTGAGTTGAGTGTTCAAAACTACTTTGCAGCGGTTTCGTTACCAATGGCCGATATTGTAGATTGGTATCAACTTCACTTTGGAAGATTAATGCGAGCTGCTTAAATAATACGTTGTTTTTAAGATTTTACTTTACCCTACATTCACTAAGCCTGTTGCATCTGCACAGGCTTTTTTATTTCACTAAAATTTCTAATCCTTTTTTGGGTTTTCCTACATCATTCAAAACTCCAAAACCCTTCTGCGGGTAGCGATTCCACGGCATTTTTCCAACTACTTCGGTAGGCACATCAGCAAAATCATACAAGGTCCAAGCTATGTACGGAATGTTGCCTTTTTTACGAAGTACTTCCCGTATTTGGGCGAAATAAGTAGATTGCTCTTCTTCATTCTTGCCAAATGGTGCCCAAAAACCACGGTACGTGGAAAGCCCGAACTCTTCTAAAATAAGCGGCTTCTCCCCCATTTTTTTTCGCAAAACCTCAATACCATACGCTAATTCTTCGGGTGATTTGTACGAGTGAAATGACACAAAGTCAAGCTCTTTACCCAAAAAATCAGCATTTTCGGGATAAGCCCAACCAATAGTAAGCAAGTGATTGGGGTCGTAGATTTTGGCCCGTTTCAGTATCCACTGTAACCATTCTTGTACATCGGCTATATCGTGGTATTTGAAGTCTAAGTCGGGTTCATTTTTTAAATCCCAAGCCAAAATCGCAGGGTGTTCCCTAAACGTTGTCAGCAACGTTTCGAGCTGACGGTCGGTTGCAGGAAAGTTAAGTAAGCGATAATCGCCCAAAAAATCAAATAGCGTGACAATGACTTTTAGGTGATGCTTTTGAGCAATATCCAACAACTGTCGCAATTTCCCCATTTGTTCAATAGAAACATTTCCTTTATTGAAATCGTGAAAATTCACAAAAATTCGTAGCGTATTAAAGCCTAAGGATTGTACCAAAGCGAAGTCTTTGGAAATTATTTCAGTATCAAATTTCGACCAAAAAAAAGTCCAAGGGGTCTTTTGGGGATAATAATTGATGCCTTTTGGAAAAAAGGATTGATTCGCCAAATAAAACTGTTGACCCTTAATCTGTACCATTTTCGACTTATCAACCTTCAAGGTATCCTGCCAAAAAGGAACAGTTTGCTTACGCACTACATTTTTGACCCGCCAATATCCATCGTCGAGCAACATCACTACTTCGTAGTCAGCCACCACTTCCGAGGAATAAACCTTCTCGTGTGTGTTTTTGTGGTAAAGGCGTTTTTTTAGTCGTACTTGTCTGTCTGTAAACGACACAATTTGCCCATCGGCTGAATAAAAATGCAGTTGAATATGATGTTCTAATTCAGTTTGGTACAATTGAAAGCCCTTGTTATTCAACTGCTTGATAGCCTCTTGTACCTTGGGTAAAGCAGATGGGGTAAAATATTCCTTTAAGCCTTTGGGCTCACCCGTCATGTAGCTCAAATGCTGCTGATACCACCCACGGATATAGTCTTTGGTGATCTCTTGTCGAGTAAAATCCTCCATTTTGCGCCCCGTTTGTGGGTCGTCAGGCAGCCATTGAATATACGGAACATGAGATTCGGGGAGATTAGGTGGAAGATTGAGTGCCGTGGCACGGTCGGCACCCGTGTTAAAATACGTCCAGAATTTGGCCGTTATGCCAATCAATAAAGACAGACCTACCACCGAAGCGATACCGAAATAAATTCTGTAATATTTAATGGGAGGTTGGGCCGTCATTTCTTCGTTATAAAAGTTACTGTGAATAAATTGCTTTTGCCACCACCATTCACCGATGCACGTATGCGGAGGTTCCCTGCTGATACGGGGTTTTGCACTACGATTGTTGCAATGCCTTCGAGTGTATAACCGTTGAGTTGGCGTAAGGTATTGTTGGCATCTTGGCATTCAAACAAAACCAGCGTACCATCAGGAACGGTATTTCCGTAACGGTCTTTGAGAACATCTGTTTTTATTTTAAACGTCTGTCGGCCATCAGCAAATGGTGTTGTATCTTCTGACCAAATTCGAAAATCAACAGGGATGTCTGCCACTTCAAGCATTTCTTTTTCTTTACTTTTTACCTGATTTACTGACACATACCCTAATGTTTTACCAGCTTTTGTTTGAGCTGTAATGATTTGGTAAGCCACACCTTGATTTGTGAACGCTTGCTTATTTTCTACAAGTTTGTTTGGCCTCACCAGCTCAAATCTGACAGGGGTCTGTGCTCGAACTAAATTCCCAAAAGTATCGGTTGGAATCGCTGTAAGCATGGCCCAATCTTGTGAATTTGCAATGACCGACTTTGAGCCTAAATAGGTATCAAGAGGCATTGCAGCACTCAATGGAAATACATGATATGCCTTTTGGTTAATTATTTTGCCATTATATAGCACTTCTGTCGAAACCCAGCCCGTGAGGGTATCAACCACCGTTATGGTTTGGTCTGTGCCAAAAGTATCAATCATTGTTCCCCAAGTAGCGTGCCGCATTAGGTAAATAGGCGAATCAAAAAGTTTGTCTTTTCCCATCAGCCGAATCGTAAATTTCTGCCCTGCTGTTACCGAGTCAGGTACAAGCAATTTTAAATCAGCAAATGCCGCTTCATGGGTTTGTTTGGTGGTGCATTGACTACACAGCAGCAAAATCATAGCAATATGTACAAACCAATTTCGCATCAATAGAGGGTAGGGTTTCCGATATAAGCATTTACCAACAACCGTACGTAGCCTTGTTGGCTTGGCAAAGGAAGTAAACCTTTGCTGATTGGTCGGTTAACTGTACTTATGTGATTCAAATAACTACTCTGAGGCAACCCATTCACAAAAAAATCATTGATAGTGCCTTTTTTAACGAGATTTATTTGGCCAAAACTGGGCAATTCCCGTTCAAAAGCCTGCTTTGCTTGCTGCCTGACACCATCTTTCAAAAACAAATGATCTACCCACTTTACTGTTTGGTCTTGGTCATAATACGTAAACAGTATTTGCGGAACACTCATTTCGTCAATCCCATGATTATAGACTTCTCCTTTTATTTTTTGACTACCCACCACCTTTATTTGCTGAACTCCCGCATCTCGATACATGTCTCTGTCGGCCACCACTGCACGGGCAAACAATCGAAAATGAGTAGGTGGATGCGTAAAATTGTAAGCCGTAAATTCAGTAGGGTCAAATTTAAATGGGGCTTTATCATCTTCTTTTACCCAAGCTGTTTCTTCAAATTCGATTCTAAATGGCACAGTCTCTTTGGGTAGTACATTGTGCATGGTGGCATATTTGGCATTATACGACACTAATTTACGACTCTGATTATCAAACAATTGCGCCTCAATGGTTAAATGAGCGGGCAAATGGTCAATGTTCTGAACCTCCCCTACCACCACATACTGGCTATCAATTTTCATCAATTTGGCAGACAAAATATGTAATTCGGGTCGGTCCAATATATCATCATGTTCCGTTGTTGCTGTCGTAATTTTGCGTTTTCCTTGACTATGCAAGCCTAATACTCCCTTTTCGATGTGCTCGTCAGGAGGTATTGTTTGGTCAAATAAAGGGGGCTCAATAAACCATTTTTCACCTATTTTCACCACCGTATGTTCTACCTCTTGGTGCAATCGTTCGAGGGGTGTTACCCAATCTGTAATAGCCAACACTCTCATTCGGTTAGGTTGTTTTTCCAAAATTTTTTCTAAAAACGACTCCAATTTACCATAAGACGCCAATAATCCATCTCTTACTGAAAGTTGCAGTACATAATCATCGAAGCTAATGCTATGAGGTGGGAAGAATTCGTGTGCTTCTTTGAAGTATTTAAAATCTAAGGCATTATAATAGGCTTTAAGCAAAAGAATCGGGTCTTTCTGATAAGAAGTAAAAAGAGATTTTAGCCAAAAACCACCTGCTATGGTCAATACTGTTATCATCCAGCTAAACAACCAACGGTTACCTTTTTGGGGATTATATCCTATGTTTTCAATGCTCGAAAATGCGCTAATTAGAAATACGCCACGATAATAAAATAGCACTGCAAGCATGACAACAAATGCGAACAATGGCAAAATTCCCCACATTCGTTTTTGCACCACGGGCATCTCTTTTTGGGGCAACACTGTGGGCAAAGGAGGCACATCATGTTTTTGCCAAACCATAATGCCATTTTCGAGACGCTGAACACGCTCCCATCCCGCAAAATACAAAATAGGGTCATAGAACTTATCGTTGGAGAAAATGAATTTGAGGTGATATTTCTCTGGAATAGTGAGAAATTGCTGCAAAGAGCCAATCCCCTGAATTCCCTTGAATTTTGAATTTTCGAGTCGTTCAAGTGGTTGAGTAGTCATTTCGGGGACTCTTCGGGCAGAATGATAATTACCATCAATAGAAAGTGCCGATGTATTGGCCGAAAGCCACGCCATCTGATCACCAAAGCCAAGGGTCATAAAACGCCAACGGTCGTGTTGATCACGCTCTAAAAAACTTAGAATAGGTTGAACATCCACACTTTGGGGTTGTAAGGCACGAAAATTGTGAAAATCGGCAATAAAAAGTGCCTGAAAACCCACCAAGCTTATCATCAGGATAGAAGTAAAACGGTACATCTTTTTTCCGTACCTGCTGATAACACGTTCTCTAACATCGCCTTCTACCAAACGCCTAAAAAAATCACCTACAAAAGGAATCGCAATCACAGATGCCCAAAACGTGAAACGGTCAAGCGTTAAAATCTCAAAAGCATTTTTTCCCAAGAGTAGTTTGGGGATGGGGGTTGTTCCTCCTGTGCCTAATAATAAAAGCAGCGAAAACGATAAGGCAAGAAAAATATTTCGACGAATATAAAGACTCCGAAAAATATAAGGTAACATCAGCAGTGTAAATCCCAATGGGATAATAAAAAACATCAAACCCGACGACGTAACCTCAATAAATGAATCTCGTGAGCCGTGCGGGATAGAAACTTGCGTAATGGGGTCGGTTTTGGACCAAAACCAGTAAGGGAAAATAATAAACACTATTTCTACCCCCGCAATTACAAAAAACGTAAAAAACAATTTCCACTTCTTAAAGGCCAATACAATAGCATCTTTGGCAACATTAAAAAAACTTCCCTTTACTCCCACTTCGTCCAGCAAGGCCGTAGCGACAATTGGAGCAATAAAAAACACCATGCCAAAAATGGTTGTAACGTGGTGAGAAGCAACCGTTACGCCCAAAATAACCAACCCTGAGACTAAATAACGTCTTTGGGATGTGCGGAAATACCCATACACTTCGGGTAAAGCATTGGTCAAACAAGCGATTCCGATCATAGTAGGTAATTGTCCATAAATATGAATTGTTTGCATAATAGAAGAAGCTACTACGGCAAACAAAGCTGCATACCCCGCTGAACGCTTCGATACCCACAATTGCGAAAAACGATAAATCCCAACAATAAAAAAACACAAAGCCGATAAGATTACCACCATAAAGCCAAACTTTAATCCGCCGATTTTTGACAATAGTGCAATTAATTGATGACTTAACGGAGGATAACTTGTGACAGGAAAACCCGTGTACCAGCGATACTCCCAAGGCTCAAACCAAGACCGGGCGTAGTGGTCGGCAAAAAAAATATGGACAAAGGCGTCGTATGTCTTGTCAACATTATGCACCAAAGCCGACCCGTGAAACAGCACGGCTATAATCAATGCTACAAACAATAATCTATCTGCTTTGGGTGACATAATAAGTTGTTGGCTCCCCCTTATATCAAACATGGAAATTGCGAAATAAGAGTGGATTTTCCCAATAAAAAAATTTCTACCTGTATTTCATCCTAATTAAACCCTTTTCACCAAGTTTTTATCTTTTTCATCCTGCTAAATATCGAACAAATATCCCCAAAAAACTACCGTTTAATGCAGTTTATCGAAGACTTCATTTTAAGGCGCTTATACATAGCACCTTTGTATCATCAAACACAAGAAAAACAAAAAATAAAATGAAAACAGGAATTGTTATCCCTTGCTATAATGAAGCTAATCGCTTAGACTACAACGCATTTCGGTCATTCTTAACTTTTAACACAGACTATCATTTGTGCTTTGTAAATGACGGAAGCAAAGACGATACGCTAACCTTTTTGAAGCGCATGCGTAAAGGTTTTGAAACCCAAATTACCATTGTAGATTGCAAAACAAATGGTGGAAAAGCCGAAGCCGTACGTCAAGGGGTATTAACCATGTATCAATCCCCAAGTATAGACTATATTGGTTTCCTTGATGCCGATTTATCGGTAAGTTTAGAAGAGTTCACAGATTTAGTTCAGACTATCCACACCGACCCAACCCTAAAAATTGTAAGTGGATCAAGGGTAAAACGCATGGGTGCTGTCATCAATCGTAATCTCAAACGCCACCTCATTGGTCGAACCATCGCCACACTTATAAGCATTTTATTAGGTTTACCATTCTATGATACTCAATGCGGTGCCAAAGTATTTCGTAAAGAGTTGGTTCCCGTAGGTTTCCGTTCACCGTTTCAGAGTGCATGGTTGTTTGATGTTGAGCTATTTATGCGTATGAAAAAATACTATGGTATTCAGGCTGTGATGAACCTAATTCTTGAATACCCATTACGTCGTTGGGTGCATGTAGAAGATTCAAAAATCGGCGCATCTGATTTGTTCAAGATTCCTCTGCAACTCATTAAAATTCAATATCATTATCAAATTAAGCCAGTATTTACACTATCTTTTCCTTCTTTCAATAAAGTTCTTTCATTAGAACAAGATTTTTCATAGCGCCTTTAAAAGCCTTTTTAAATCAACAAATACAAGTCTGTTGGAATTGGTTTTAACAAGTAAAAAATGTATCTTCACCTCTTAAAGCTTTAAAGCACATCTATAGTTGAGTGTGTAAGAGTAATCTAACTCAATAATACAAGAGTGGAAGTAATTACCATTAAAGACATTGCAAAGGTCCTAAATCTTTCTACCTCAACCGTTTCGAGAGCGCTACGGGGTAGTTATGAAATCAATGCCGAAACCAAAAGGTTGGTAATGGAGTATGCCGAACGAATGAACTACCGACCTAATCCTATTGCGTTGAGTTTGAAGGAGAATCGCAGTCGCTCTATTGGTATTATTATTCCCGAAATCGCTAATAATTTTTTCTCGCAAGCCATCAACGGCATGGAGTCTATTGCATACAATCGGGGCTATCATGTAGTTATTTCTCAAAACCACGAGTCGTACGAGCGAGAATTGGTGAGTACACAATATTTGTCTCAGCGGCGAGTAGATGGCCTTATTGTATCACTATCGGGCGAAAGCAATGATTTAGAACACTTTAAAGAACTGCAAGCCAAGGGATTACCCATCGTGTTTTTTGACCGTGTACCCCAAGATTATATCACTCACAAAGTAACCGCCGATAACTTTGTGGGGGCTTACGAAGGTACTGAACATTTGATTCAACAAGGTTTCAGAAGAATTGCCCACCTTACCAGTCCTTCTTGGCTTTCAATCACTTATGAGCGGTTAGAAGGCTATAAGAAAGCATTACAAAACCACGGAATACCCATTGAGGAATCCTATATAAAATATTGCAGCCACGGTGGTATGATTGCCGAAGAAGTAGAAAAAGCCGTTTTGGAACTCATTCATCACCCCAATCGGCCCGATGCTATCTTTTCGGCAGGAGATAGGTTGACGACTTCGTCTATGTCGTTAATAAAACGAGAAGGCTTACGTATTCCTGACGACATTGCCATTGTGGGATTCACAAATCTTGTATCAGCTCACTTGTTGAACCCCGCCCTAAGTGCCGTTACCCAACCTGCCTATGAAATGGGGCAATTAGCCACTGAATTTTTGATTGACCTCATCGAACGTCCCAAAGCCACTATCCGATTTGAAACCAAACGCTTGGAGACCAAATTGGTCATCAGAGAATCTTCTATTAAACCTTTGAAGTAAAACCTTCACTGTTTATTTTTAGGCAAATATTCCTGCTATGCCTCGGTCTTGCCTTACGTTGATTTTGCTGATGGTTGTTGCTTCTTTACACGCCCAAAAGCGCGATACTATATCTGTTTTCAGAAAAGATACACTCATTTATGTTCGTACCAAAGGTGCGATGGCTTACCTGAATTATGGTTTGGGCGAAGACCGACTCGGAGGGGCTAAAATGGGTTATGTAGATTCGTTGGTATTACTACGAGTAACTGGCAAGTACAAAGACCAGTACCGAGTTCGCCTTACAGACGGTCTCTCAGCGTGGATTCCGCAAAACCTCACCCAACGCGATACCCTCGTCAAGCCACCCGTACAATACTTAACTACCTCGTGGCGAACGTGGGGCGACGACCGCTTTGACTACCTTTCTATTCCATTACCCGAGCGACTCCCCTACCGAAGTTGGCAAGAAGTTAATCCCTCCAAAATTGTTGTGGACATCTTTGGGGCCACTGCCAATACCAACTGGATAACGCAGCTGCAAACTGCCGCTGAGATAAAATCAATAGATTATGAGCAGGTGGCTGATGGGATTTTCCGCATTTCGATTCAATTGCAACACCATCAGCATTGGGGGCATTCCATTTACTATAGCGGCAACAGTTTAATCATCAAAATAAAACAGCAACCCAAAAACTTATCGCTTGATAATTTAACCATTGCCATAGATGCCGGGCATGGCGGAACCAATAACG
>JBDHXS010000039.1:0-18549 GCA_039810845.1 Runella sp.
GTATAATTTGTAGCTGTGGTGGGCATTTTTTTCAATGCTTCAACATCAGCTACAATAGGCAAAAACTGGTCTGCACGGATAATCTGTGTTGCCACGTTTTTGAACTCATTGAATACCACCGCAAGCGCATGATAGTTGAATGATTGAAAATCATCAATGATACTTTCGGCAGCTTATTTGACTACGCCAAAACTTAACCGTGAATATACATCCATATAGGCGGTGTTAACGGTGAACCCCCGGCGCAGAAACGCTTCTCCACCTTTCTTACCCAATGCCAATACTTCTACATTGCCTTTGGCAGCTTGAGTAGCGTATTTTTCCTGAATAAGTGCAGTTGCCGCTTTAATAACATTGGTATTGAATGCCCCACAAAGTCCGCGGTCAGAAGTAACGGTCACAATCAACACGTTTTCGACCGAGCGCACTTGCTTGAAAGGGCTTTCAGCGGCAGTTTCAGCACCAGCTGATACTGTAGCGAGCATTTCACCCAACTTTTTGGCATACGGACGCATCTGTAGGATGGCATCTTGTGCACGACGAAGTTTAGCGGCGGCCACCATTTTCATGGCCTTCGTGATTTGTTGCGTCGAGTTGACCGACGAGATTCTATTGCGAACTTCTTTAAGTGAAGCCATTTTGTATTACCGTTATCTGTTATTTGTTAATAGTTATCCACGTAGGACAAAGCTATTCTAACTTAACTCACTTACTTCTTTGATTGGGCAAACACAAGCGGACATCGCTGCGGGCTTGCTCCTACTATAAACTACTGACTGGCAACTATTTTACTTTTCTTAGCCATATACTTGACCCACGGCCACGTGTAGCATAGGTAGGCATATTTTGAGCGAGCCAATCAGCATGAAAAGTTTGGAGAAAATCATTATGCAACAAAATCTCAAACTTGTCTTGATACATCAAAAACGCCCTTAAGATATATGCTTCATTCCAGCCAAAACGCCCGTTACCATCAATCACCCATGCTTTGGGATATTCAAATGGATAAAATACGTCGTGAACATGGATAATGACGCCTGGTCTGAGGCGTGGAAATATTTCAAACAAAAAATAATTAACATCACTGCCTGTTTTTGACACATGGGTAGAATCAATAAACAGTATGTCATTTTCTTCTAATTGTTCAAAATATTCAACAGGAATATCCTGTAAAGTTTTTTCAAAAATCGTCGTCTTCAAACGATCAGCGGGTGTCAATAATGAATACAAACGCTCGGGATAGGGTTCAATAAACGTAAACTTAACGCTCTGATTCAAAAACCGCTCGTTGGTATCCAACATCACCGCCGAAGAAAACCCCGACCCCGCTTCGATAATCTGTTTAGGGCGAAAATGCCGCATCATGCAATAAAGCGTAGTTGCGTCGGCGTGGATAAAATATTTATTGACAAAATAATACCTGTAACCGTCTTGTAGTTCGTCTGTAAAAGGCACACTCTGAAAGTATGTCTTAGCAAATGTCTGCATCAATGCAACTTGAGCCTCTTCACGAAGATCAAGCCCAGGTAATGTACGCGGGGGGGGGGGATAGATTTGAGCTTCGCGTTTACGAATCTCCTCTGTGGACACGATAGGGCTATAAAAGTGCCCTGCAGGAACCCGCGTACGATATTTCCCGATAAATCGGGCTACGTCCCCTATGAGGGGCGTAGCCTTTACGATTTCTTTGATGCGCGACATTCAGTAAGACGGCCTATTAAGCGTATTTAAGGGCCAACTCGCGGCCTACTTTTTTAATAATATCCGTAAACTTATCATCCAATTTGCCCGCAGCCAAGCTGGTAATTACTTCTGGATGAACGGCTTTCAGTAAAGAAATGAACTCATTTTCAAATTCTTTTACCTTAGCTACATTCACTTTATCCAATACGCCATTGATAGAAGCATAGATAATTGCCACTTGGTCACCCACGCTTACAGGAGAGAACTGACCTTGTTTCAAGATTTCTTGGTTGCGACGACCACGGTCAATGGTCAATTTTGTAGCAGCATCAAGGTCAGAACCAAATTTAGCAAAAGCTTCTAATTCACGGAATTGCGCTTGATCAAGTTTGAGTGTACCTGCTACTTTCTTCATGGATTTAATCTGCGCGTTACCACCCACACGCGATACTGAAATACCTACGTTGATGGCAGGACGAATACCCGAGTTGAACAGGTTTGATTCCAAGAATATCTGACCGTCGGTAATTGAGATTACGTTGGTTGGGATATACGCCGACACGTCACCTGCTTGTGTTTCAATAATTGGAAGAGCTGTCAATGACCCCCCTCCTTTTACCTTATCTTTCAAAGAAGCAGGTAAGTCATTCATATTTCTGGCAATTTCGTCAGAGGCGTTTACCTTAGCAGCACGCTCCAACAAGCGGCTGTGAAGATAGAAAACGTCTCCAGGATAAGCTTCGCGTCCTGGTGGACGACGTAGCAAAAGTGATACCTCGCGGTAAGCAACGGCTTGTTTCGACAAGTCATCATATACTACCAATGCTGGGCGGCCAGTATCGCGGAAATACTCACCAATCGCTGCGCCAGTAAATGGAGCAAAGAATTGCATTGGAGACGGGTCAGAAGCGGCAGCAGCTACGATAACTGTGTAGTCCATTGCACCATATTTGCGAAGCGTTGCTTCTACTTGTTTTACAGTAGAGGCTTTTTGTCCGCAAGCTACATAAATACAAAATACTGGTTCGCCTTTATCGTAAAACTCCTTTTGGTTGATAATGGTATCAATACAAACGGCTGTCTTACCAGTTTGGCGGTCACCAATTACCAACTCACGCTGACCACGTCCGATAGGAATCATGGCATCAATCGCTTTGATACCCGTTTGGAGAGGCTCTGTTACAGGTTGGCGGTAAATTACCCCTGGTGCTTTACGTTCAAGAGGCATTTCAAAAGTTTCGCCTTGAATCGGCCCCATTCCATCAATTGGCTCGGCCAAAGTATTAACTACACGGCCAACGATGCCTTCGCCCACTTTTACTGAGGCAATTTCACCGGTACGCTTTACGGTATCGCCTTCCTTGATTTCGGTTGACTCGCCGAGCAATACAGCTCCAACGTTATCTTCTTCGAGGTTGAGGGCAAGAGCTTTGAGTCCATTTTCGAACACAATCAGCTCCCCTGCTTGTACTTTGGTAAGGCCATAGATACGGGCCACCCCGTCACCTACTTGCAGCACCGTACCTACTTCTTCGAGTTGGGCTTCGGTTTTAGCACCAGCCAATTGCTCCCGAAGTATCGCCGAAACCTCATCCGGTCTTACAGCTACCATATTATGATATTAAGTTTATAGTGATTCATAAATTTGCCGCAAAATTAGCGATAAATTTGCTTCAACAACAGCGACTGTATAAAAAATATACAATTTTTTGCTAAAAGTTCAGTAGATACCGAAAACACCCCAAACGCCCCTTTTTTATCTTAAAGGTTATCTGCTCTACTATCGAGCGATAAATACAGGATTTATGAGAGCGGTAAAAGGGGTATCGGGAAAATTTTATTTTAGATTGTATTTTTGTTTTACCTTTGGCTTACTTTTGTTCCCCAAAATTTTGACACCAACCCAAAAAGGTGGTATGAATCCAGTAGCTGTTGTCATTCCTGTTTATAAATCAAATTTTACGTTACACGAGCAAATTTCTTTTACACAATGTTTAACTATACTCAGCAGCTATCCAATTAAGTTAATTACGCCCGTTTCATTAGATATTGAGTTTGTTTTAGCACCATATCCTCAGATACAGGTCGAAAGATTTGACGATAATTATTTCAAAAGTGTACAAACCTACAATCGTCTGATGCTTTCGACTGAGTTTTACGAGCGGTTTTTAGATTACGAATATATACTCATTTATCAGTTGGATGCTTTTGTTTTTAGGGATGAATTAGCGGAGTGGTGCGCAAAAGGATATGATTATATTGGAGCACCTTGGCGTATTGAACGCGATTTTTCGTCAGAAATAGATCGGATTTTATTTCGTCTAAAGAAACAACTAGCGATTTGGTTTGATTTAAGAGATAAAAGACGAGAAAACCAGCCCTTGGATGTAATTTTGAAATTTTCGGTAGGAAATGGCGGTTTTTCATTGCGAAAAGTTCAAAAAATGCTTGATATTGTGCGGAATAACCGTCCCAGAATTGAGCAATATTTAACAGGAAAAGGTTCTTTTTATAATGAAGATATTTTCTTTTGTATCGAAATGAATCGGTACTTCAAACAAATAAGTTTACCCCATTGGCAAGAAGCTCTTCGGTTTGCAGTAGAGGATTTTCCCTCGAAAGCATTTGTCTTTAACAACAATCAGCTACCTTTTGGCTGCCATGCTTGGGATATTCATGAACTAGCGTTTTGGAAACCTCATTTTGAAAAATTTGGACACAAATTGTAAGAAATGAAGAGAAAATATAGCGGTACGCCCCGCGAAACTATACCTTTAAAGGTAATGGATTTGTTCGTAGATATCTATGCAAAATGGTTTTACAAAAAAAGGCGAAAAAATCTTATTAATGATAGTCCTAGGGTGCTGATAGCCTCATTAGGACACATGGGTGATGCTTTGACAGTGTCTTATCTGTTCCCCATTATTCATAAAAAGTATCCAAACGCGGTTATTGACATCATTTCTCCTTCATGGTGCAAGGCTGTTAATGAACCAAACCCTTATATTCGCCATATCTTCTACATTGACCACTTTTTAAGTAATCGCAGTAAAATCAATACTTGGCAAAAGCTTAAACAAAACTATCGTACATTCCGACAGGCTCTGTCTGGTTTACAAAAAGAAGAATATGATTATTATTTAGATGTGCGTACCTCCTACGCGGTTTCTCATTTCATTCTTCCCTTTATCCATGTAAAAAAAGCCATTGGTTTCAATCGCCGAGGCTTAGGTGGTTTGTTGGATGTAGAGTTGGACATTCCCAAACAGGGTAATTTTCATCATTTCGATACCTATTCAGCGTTGTTAAAAGAAATGGAAATTGAAGCAAAATTGGAGGATGTCGTCCCCTATTTTCCCATCAATTCAACTATTTCTTGGGAGTCTATTCAACAAAAACTACCTTCAAAACTATCAAAACCTTATATTTTGCTCTTCCCAGAAACGGGCGAAGAGCATCGTCAAATGAGTCCTAAGTTTTGGGCTGATATTGTAAGTGAAGTATTGAAAACCTCCGATTACTCATTTGTGCTATGTGGACAAACAGACTTGTCAGCACAAATTACTAAAAACATTGACGGCCTCACGGATTCTCGATTTTTAAATCGGATCATTGATGCCTCTAAGTTTTTATCAATACAAGAACTTGCCTTTATAGCTACTGAAGCAGAATATGCCCTAACATTGGATTCATTTCCTGAACATCTATGCTGCATCTTTTGCAAAACGATTACTATTTATAAAGCCTCTGGTTTACCTTTTTATCCCATTGCAAATTTCCCTGTGCTACTCCTTCATGGACATTTGCTTAGCTTAGGAATTGAATATGTTCGTAAAAATGTAGAAATTATATACTATAAAGATATGGAAACACAAGAGGTTAAAAAATTAATTGTCAACAGATTAACTTCTAAGTAAAAAGAGTGCCCAAATCAACTTTAGACACTCTTAAACGATTTCGTATTTATTCAATTAAGCAAATACTCGTATCTCTTTGCTCAACGCTTCTAAAAACAAATCGGCTTCTTCTTTTTTGAGTGCGAGCGATGGCAACAAACGAATGGTGTTTTTGCCTGCTACGCCCGTGAATAATTTATAGTCGAACAACAGCTTGTTGCGGAGGTCTTCAATGGCGAAATCGTATTCGATGCCAATCATCAACCCACGTCCGCGAAGCTCTTTGTAGCCACCGATTTCGGCAATACCTTTCATCAAATAATCACCGATTTCTACGGCATTGGCCATGAGGCTTTCCTCCTTCATGATGTCGAGTACAGCAATACCCGCCGCGCACGCCAAGTGATTTCCGCCGAAGGTAGTTCCCAACATGCCGTATTTGGCTTGGAACTTGGGCGAAATCAAAACCCCTGCAATAGGGAAACCGTTGCCCATGCCTTTGGCCGTGGTGTATAGGTCGGCGTGAAGGTCGGTGTAGTGTTGGTTTGAGAAAAACTTCCCCGAACGCCCATAACCGCACTGTACGCTGTCCAAAATAAAGGTAGCGTTGCTTTTATCGCATTTCTGACGAATCGCCCGCAAAAACTCTTCCGATGCTACTTGGATACCACCCACGCCTTGGATGCCTTCTACGATGATGGCGCACACGTCGGTCATGTCGTGCTGACGAACGGCTTCTGCATCATTGAACGGCAAAAACGTAACGTGTTTGTTGTAGTTGACAGGTGCCACAATCGACGGGTTGTCGGTCATCGCAACTGCTCCTGCCGTACGGCCGTGAAACGACTTCGTAAAGGCGACTATTTTGCTACCGCCGTTGTAAAAAGAGGCCAACTTAATGGCGTTTTCGTTGGCTTCGGCACCAGAGTTGCACAAAAAGAGGGTATAATCGGGATAGCCAGCGAGGTCGCCTAGTTTTTGGGCCAATTCATCCTGTAACGGTATCCTGACAGAGTTGGAGTAGAAGTTAATTCGTCGCAACTGTTCCGTCATTTTTTCGACGTAATGGGGGTGACAATGACCCACCGAAATCACGGCGTGACCGCCGTAAAGGTCGAGGTACTTCTCGCCTTTGCTGTCCCAGAGCCAAGAGCCTTGCGCTTGGACGGGTTCGATGTCGTAAATCGGATAAACGTTAAACAGGTTCATGATACTAAGTGGCAAGCCACCGTTAATTGTTATTAGTTAGTCGTACAACAAACATGTTATCAAACTAACTTAAAATAAAAAAACTCCGCAAAGATACCGAATCTGGCGGAGAATGTGGTGGAATAGGTGAATGGATTTGCTCATTCTCCTCACTCATACTTAACATCAAAGCGTCCTTCGGTAACTTTTACGGTTTCTTTGGAAACAACGAATTCGGCGTCAAACGCAAATCTGCCTGAGACGATTCGGTTGACGGTGTCTAATCGGGAGATGACGACTTGTCCAGGATTGAATGATTTTGTCTTGAAAATCTTGAAATTGTTGTCGTAATAAATCCCGAAAGGTTTGTCGTACAAATCTTCCAATAGATTTGTGCCCACGACACCTTTGGGCAGCGTTAGCTGAACGCGGTCTTTGGTACTGGCATTGGTATGGATAAACAAATAAAAAGTAGTAGCACTCAACCGCTTAAACTCTACCTCTATGGCCTTGGCGGCGGGGCCTTGGTCGTTGCGGATGCCGTCTGCAATCCACACTTTTCCATTGATTTTACAACCAAAAGTGTTGAGCCCCTCGGTCGTAGGAGCGGGTAAGGCGTCTTCTCTGGGTTGGCAGCTGTTGAGGAGTAGAATCCCAAAGATTAGTAGTGTTAGTGGCTGTAGGAGATACTTCATGGCGGTCGTAGAAAACGGTTTGTAGTGAGGTAGTTACTCTCTTAAAACAAATGTCCCCAAATCACGTCATAGACATCCGTAGCTTGGAGTTCTGATTGCGTGAGGGGAGCGTCCGTAATACAAATGGGATAAAATTCGCGGGGTGCACTGATACCCCCGTGTGAACCTTTGATGAGCGTAGCATCCAGCGGAATAACGTCCATTAAATAGCGGAAACCGAGTAACTTACGGGCTAATTTGTACCCCGCCCGAAGTTTGATAAACGGATTTTTGGGATCCATAAACATCTCAACGGGGTCGTAACCAGGTTTGCGGTGGATGTCAACCAAATGCGCGTAATCGGGCGCTTTGGCGTCGTCGAACCAATAATAGTAGGTAAACCAACTATCGGGTTTGGCTACTGCGACCAAGTCACCCGCCCGCTCGTGGTCGATGTGGTGCGCTTTTTTGCCTTCTTCGTCCAGTACGAGTTCGATTCCTTCGGTTTGTTCGAGGCGTTTTTTCACCTGCGCTTTTACGGCAGGGTCATTGATATAAATGTGGGCAATTTGGTGGTCGGCAGCAGCAAATGCTTTAGAAGCACCCGCGTCCAAAAGCTCGTACCAACGCTCGTTACGTACTGAAATCAACCCTTCCTCGCGCAAAATACGATTGATATGAACAGGACGATGAACGGGGTTAATGCCGTATTCGGAAAGTAAAATAATGCGGGTGTTTTTGGCTTCGTAATGCCGCACCAAATCGGCCACGACTTGGTCGATTTCATTGAGCTCTTTGCTAATTTTTGAAAAATCAGGGCCGAATTTTTGCAAACAATAATCCAAATGCGGCAAATAAATGAGCGTCAGCGTAGGGTCATGTTTGCGGTCAACCCACAGCGATGCATCGGCAATCCATTTTGTCGATTTGATATTGGCATTGGGTCCCCAAAAATTAAACAGCGGAAATTGTCCCAAATCTTGCTGAAGTTCGTCGCGCAACGACGCAGGATAGGCGTAGCAATCGGGGGCTTTCACCCCGTCGGCGTGGTATTGGGGGCGGGGCGTGACCGAAAAGTCGGCGGTGGAGTACATGTTGTACCACCAAAACATCTTGGAACAGGTGAACGACGGGTCTTGACGTTTGGCGGCATCCCAGATTTTTTCGGCCTTCACGAGCTTGTTGGATTGCTTCCAAAACTTCATTTCGGCGTCTTCGCGGTCGTACCAGCCGTTGGCCACAATCCCGTGTTCCGACGGCCACTTGCCAGTTACATAACAACTCTGCGAAGTAGTCGTTACGGCAGGCAGCACGGGCTTAATCGGCGTTGTGTGGCGTGATTTAACGTACTCGCTCAAAAAAGGAGTATGTTCTCCAATCAAATTGGCACTCAGGCCAACAATATCTATGACAACGGTTTTGTTCATTATTTTAAAAGTGTCGAATTTAGAATGCAGAGTGTCGAATAAGCGTGTTGAGGGTTGCTCACAACCCGCTTATCCTACAATAGTGAGTGTCGAAGTCAGAATGTCAAATAAAAAACCTTCTGATTCGACATTCTGCACTTTGCACTCGACATTTCAAACAAGTTGTTCATTGACCCATTGCATTTCTCGGACGATAGACTCGCCGATGGGTTTTTGCATATCGGTGGGCAACACGCCCCACGTATAAGTTTCGACTTCGAGGTGTTGGGTAAACGGCGTAGCTTTATGCACCGCGTGCGTTTTGACAATTTCAGCCTGTGTCGAGTCGAGCAAGCCGTACGAATCAATAAACAGCGGCACGTGGAAGTGAATCCGCCATTCGTTGTGGGTACTTGCGTCGGCTTGGAGGGCTTCGGCCAAATCAGGGAATTTCTGGAACGTGCCTTCTTCAGTTTTTGCTACGACTTGGTGCAAATACACGGGTTCGTCGAAGCTTCGAATGGCGTCTAATTTTTCGGCGCGTTGGTCGCCCAATGTCATTTTTACGGCTGAACTAATCTGAATTTTTCCAACTCGGATCCCTGCCTCTTTGAGCTGGTCAACAATGACTTGTGGCTCTTCATAACTGACCGCAAAGTGGCAAACATCGTAGCAAAGTTGTACGTGCGTTAACAAGGTTTCTTGGGCAACTTCGGGCGCAAGACCGTATTTTTCGACTAGAAAAGCAGTGCCTTTTGGTAAAAAATATTCACTGTACCACTCGATAAACTCCTGTCCGTTTTCCAAAATGCCGTCGGGTTCAGGCTCAATGTCAAGGTGCATGAGTTTGCCTGTCGATTTCCGCAATTCCATCAGCGTTTCGACCACCTGCAAAATATTTTCGGTCGCCGTTTTGATGGCTTGTTGTTTATCCTCTTCGGTTTCCCACCAATAGCGGTACGAAAGAGGCGAGGTAGAAATCCCACCTTCCATTCCGTCGGGCAGTAACTGTGCCAAAATCCCAAACAAACGCTGCGTATAAGCCGTGCGGTCGTCGGTGGTCCAGTCAGGCGTGTGTACATCGTCTTTCACGCGGGTAGCATGAAAACCGCCGTACGGGAAGCCGTTCATGGTAAAAACGTAGATATTGTTGGCGCTCAACCATGCCTTAAATTCAGCCAATTTTTCGGGCTCTGCCAACTCGACAGACGCGTCGTTGGCTAAACGAAGACCCAACGCAAAAGGAGCATTAGGCGAAAGCTGCGATTGGATGTACGGCAGGTTGTCGCGCAGGGTTTTAAAATGATCCTCCCATCGTTCGCCAGGGTGAATGTTGCTACAATAAGTGAGGTGTCCGTAGGGAGTTTTCATGGGTATAAACGTTTTTTAACCGACCAGCAAATTCGCATAATTCCCTTCCAAATAATCCACTGACTCAGCAATGAGGTCGGCGTCCATTTCGTGGACTTCAACGCCCTTTCCGATGCGGTCGAGGAGCATGATGGTCAGGCGGCCGCCCAAGTGTTCTCTAAATTCTTGTAGGCCGTTGCGAAGGTTGATTTTGTCATTTTCGGCGAGTTTGGAGTGGTAAAGGTCAAAACCTAATTTTTGGATAACCGTTAAAATACGCTGTAATTCGGTGTCGGTGAGTTTCCCTACTTTGACCGAATACACACAGTCGAGGGCAATGCCAATGGCAACTGCTTCGCCGTGGCGCACCTGAAAATCGGTGAGGTATTCGAGTTTATGAGCTGCCCAGTGGCCAAAATCCAGCGGTCGCGAAGAGCCAAACTCAAAGGGGTCGCCGCTGCGGATGTGTTCAACGTGCATTTCGGCGCAGCGATGAATCAAGTAAGCCATCACCTCTTCATTGCGCTGGGCAAGGGCTTCGGCGTTGGCTTCAATCCACTCAAAAAATGATTGGTCTTTGATGAGTGCAACTTTGATGGCTTCTGCAATGCCCCCGCGCCAGTCTCGGTCGTCGAGGGTTTGGAGAAACGTTAAGTCGTTAAATACCGCTACGGGCGGAGCAAACGTCCCCAAAAAGTTTTTCTTCCCACGGTAGTTGATGCCATTTTTCACTCCTACGCCCGAATCATTTTGAGACAATACCGTCGTCGGAATCCGAATGTGCTTCACACCACGATGTGACACAGCAGCGGCGTATCCGACCAAGTCTAAAATGGCTCCTCCGCCGATGCCAATGACAAACGAATGACGATCAATGCCGTAATTATCAATGGCTTCTACGAGTTCATCGAACAAGGCGGGGTCGTTTTTTGCCGCTTCTCCGCCAGGTAAAACAACGAGCTGAGGCATAAGTTTCACCAGGTCTTCAAGGGAAGAAAAATAATGGTTAATCTCTTCTTGAAGTTGTGGATGATGGGCTAAAAAACCGCCATCAATGGCGATCAACACTTTACGTTGAAAACCTGCTTGGCCAAACGAACCAAAGAACGAACGCAACGTATCGTTGGCAACATCGAATAGTCGTTGGGTAAAAAAAATAGAATAGGTATAAGGTACCTGGAAATTTTGTTGTAGGGTATTCATAAGTTTAAACTCGCTAAGTCACCGCAAAAATACGGGCCAATCGTATGGATAACGGCAATAGTAGCAGAACACCAAGGGCTATAGGCCAGTTCCCAAATACTACGCACCAAGACGCATCCATCACAATAAGCGATAAAACACCAGATTTTACCGCTTTACCGATGTTGGGGCCAATAGGATTTTGTATGGCTGTCCACAACGGACGTCCTACCAACCACGCATGAAGGGCAATAAGAAGGAATGCCAATGGCGCATTTCCTTGTTGGAGTGCTACCAGAAATTGCACTGCATGGACGGTAGTGTATAAGGAGGCTGCAATGTACAACGACCGCCGTTTCCCTCCGTGAACTTCGTCTTGACTAATGAGCGTAATAGCGCCAATGTAAGCAATAGGCACCAACGCCACCCAGCCCCATTCCGACAAAGAAGGCTCAACGGCACTCATGCCAAGAAGCAAATTTCCTCCCCGACAAAGCCCCATGGTCAACGGCCCCCAAAAAGCACTATGTTTGGCAAAACGGTCGTAAATGAGGGCTAAAATAGCTACTGTAAAGGCAATTTCGGCACTTAGAATGCTGAACTGTGCGGCGGCCAACACGCCCAAAAGTAGTAAACTAACCCCCAAAATGGCAGCGGCCTGCACCGATACTTTGCCACTCGGGATGGGGCGTTCGGGGCGCTCGATGGCATCGAGTTTTGCGTCAAAGACATCGTTCATCACCACGCCGCCACCGTACAAGCCTATCGTGGCTGGAATGAGCCAATAGGCTCTGTTGGGAGTGGGTTCAAAAACGAACTGGGCAATGGTCATCCCCGCCAAAATATCGGCGATTGCCGTGACAATGTTGGCAGGACGAGCGAGTTGAAAATAGGGTTTGAGGCTACTCACGTTACTTGATAATCAGTGTATTTGTTTTTTTTGCGCTAGGTTCTTGGCCACCGCGCAAAATGGTATTGCCATTAAATTTTTGGCTTTGGTCAATGGTCAGGCCATTTTCAAAATCGCTGACGTCGATTTGGCCACTTTTGGCAAAGGCGTCGATGGCATTTTGGTACGTAACCAACCGAATGGCTTCGTCCGAAATACCGTTGAGTTTCATCAAAACGGCCGTTTTTGGAATCGCCAACGGGTCAGAGATTCCCCAGTCGGCAGCGGAGTTGACCATGATGCGTTCGGGGCCGTATTGCTCCACAATTTTCACCATTCGTTCGTTGCTCATTTTGGTGAAAGGGTAAATCGTAAACGCCGCCCAAAAACCTTGGTCGAGTACACTTTTTACCGTCTCTTCGTTGTTATGGTCCACAATCACCCACGACGGGTCGATACCGTGCTCCAATGCGATGGCCATGCTGCGCTCGGTGCCGCGTTTTTTATCGCGATGGGGGGTGTGAATTTGCACGGGCAACTTGGCTTTTTTTGCCAGTTCCAACTGTAAACGGTAGTATTTTTCTTCGGCGGCGGTTTGGTCGTCAAATCCAATTTCTCCCACGCCTACTACGCCTTCTTTGTACAGGTATAGCGGCAATATTTCCATCACCTGCTCGGCCAAAGGCTCGTTGTTGGCTTCGCGGGAATTGAGGCCAATCGTACAATAATGTTTGATGCCAAACTGAGATGAACGAAAACGTTCCCAACCGACCAAGCTGCTAAAATAGTCTTTGAAGGTGGAAAGCCCCGTGCGCGGCTGCCCTACCCAAAACGCTGGTTCAATCAGCGCCACAATGCCCGCGTCGCGCATGGCCTCGTAGTCGTCGGTAGTACGGGATACCATGTGGATGTGCGGGTCAAAAAAACGCATTCCACGAATCAGGTCACGGTGCGATTCCCAACTCAAGTCGGTGTGGGTGACTACCTCCTCCGACTCTTCAAAGTGAGAAGGATTTTGTTCAAGTTCTTTATGGTTTTGACACATAGGTATTCAGGTCGGAAAATTCAAGATTTGTCCACGTAATGTCGTGATTGTTAATAACTTTTTCTAAATGTGGATAACTCGCCAATAATTGTAAGGCAGGCTCGTAATTAGAATGATAACAAGCTAAAGCAGCGGCTTGTTGGTCGTATTCAACGTCTGACTGAAACAAATGTTTCATATCTTCCAACAACGTTTCGTTCAAAAACTTGGAGGTCAGTCGCCATACTTGAGGTGCTACCCACCGCCCTGCGGCCCAGCGTTCGTGCGCGAAATCAGATAGCGTCAGCACGAGTTTTTCGTTGCTACGTTCTTCCAATCCATAAATTAGATGAAGCGGTTTGTCGTTAAAAATTCCCTTCAAAACCAATTGATTCCACGCCAATTCGGAAAAATGATGGTATGGATAGGGGTTTCCCAAAGCAATGGCTTCATAAACCACGCCCATGTTGGAACGAACGGCATCGGTCGCCCTAAACAGCCATTGTTCGGGATAGGCCAGAAGAGGCAATGCCGAATAAAGCGCCACCAACTCGTTCATTTCGGCCGTATCAAAGAGGGTTTCGATGTGGCGGCAATACGCTTCTTGGTTGGAGGCATCCAAGCAACTCAACAGCCACACACGGCTGAGGCGTACAAAACTCCAGCCTTCTACCGAAAAACCTTCGATGAGGTTGTCAAGCTCAGCGGCTTGCTCGGGGCTGGGTTGAACGAATCGTTTGGACAAAAACCGTGGGGCAGCCACAAAAGCGGTCATCAATTCAAGCGGGTGAGCGACGCCCTGTTTTTCGAGCCATTCCGACTCGGCCGTGGTGAGGTGGGTAGTCAAAATCTCCCACAACAAGCTCTTTATTGGTTCATACATAGCATTCAGTCGTTCTTTGTTCAAAGACCCATGACAAAGGTACAATGGTAGTCAATGAGCGCAGATAATACAATGATAAAAATCCTGTTACTTTGCATATAAAAACAAGAAGGGAATGTCTCTTACTCATTTGAATGCCGACGGAAATCCCAGTATGGTCGATGTGTCGGAAAAAGCAGTCACAAAACGCGTCGCCAAAGCGCGGACTATTGTGGTATTGGGCGATGAAATCATGGATTTGCTCCAAAACGACGAAATTAATACCAAAAAAGGCCCCGTTTTTCAGACGGCGATTATTGCAGGAGTGATGGCGGCCAAGCGCACGGGCGAGCTAATTCCGCTTTGCCATCCGTTGGGGCTCGAAAACTGTCAAGTAGAAATATCGGTCAACGAAGCCCGCGAGGTCGTGATTGAATGTACCGCCAGCGTTACGGGGAAAACAGGCATTGAAATGGAAGCGTTGACTGGAGCAAGCGTAGCTGCGCTGACTATTTACGACATGTGCAAAGCCATGAGCCAGCATATTGTCATCAAAGAAACCCGCCTTATTGCCAAAACAGGAGGCAAAAGAGATTTTATTTTGTAGCAACAACTGTTGATTTATAAAAAAATGGGCTGGCCATATCGACCAGCCCATTGATATTTATGTAAGGTTACTTTTTCTTTCTCAAATAAATATTGCCCTGCGTAGTGCGAAGCATGATTTTGGTCTGTGGCTCGTTCAGTACGTATTTGGGTAATGATTTGTCGCTGTCAATCCACGCATAAGACAAACCATTGGTAGTTTGAATATTGCTATTAGCATTCCATTCTTTGCCATCCCATACATAGACGCTACTTGGTGCGGAAGCACTCGCTGCTGAGCCAGAAAAAGTCCTAGACTGTCCCCAGCCCGAAGAAGATGAATATCCGTTTACGGTTACGGTACGGTCAGCGTCTCGCTGGGCAATGACAGCATCAAGCGCGCGTTTTTCTTCTACCGAACCTTCGGTTTTGGTCGGCGTCGTATAAGATTTCAAATCAAGGTCAGTAAACATATTGCCGTTGGCCGATGAAATACTGAATAAAACCTTGGCTTTATCAGGAACGGTTACGTCCACATCATTGCCATACGTGACAATCGACGAAGGTTTGTCAGGCATTTTATCGTTAAAAATTACTTTGATTTTTCCCTGCTGCGAATTGGCAACAATCGGTCCCGATACGTCGGTGAGCGTAATGGCTTCGTAATTGGTATTGATTTCGAGCGGGCCTTCCATACCAGCGATACTCATTCCGTTTTCGTTGCAAGAGCAGGAATGGCGTTTTTTGACCGTAATGCCCAATTCCTTCGGAACCCGAATTTTGTACATGGTGCGGCCTTTCATCACCGTTGTGATGGTAAGCGTGTTGCCATTGGCGTTGACTGATAGCCCAATGTTGGTATTGTCAACCCCCGTGGCCGACAAAGGGCGAAGTCCTTCGGCGTCTTTGGGGACAGAAGGGACATCTTTGGCTTCGATGATGACCTCGTCGCCGTTGTAGCCTTCCATGTCGAGTTGTTTGGCATCGATGTTCAGGACGAGGCTTTTGCCTGCACCACTAAATTTGGTCTTGAATACTTTGGCTTCTTGCGCTACTACAGTGGTTGCAACGACGAAAAGGGCTATGAAAAAAGAGGCTGTTTTCATGGGATTGTACATAAATGTGTTAATGAAAAGAGTTGATAATGTGTTAATTGTTGGCTTACTCGGTAAGCATAGTAAGCTCATTCATACTGCTTTTGGCCAATGCCCTTACCGATTCGTCCACGTTTGTGTCTTTTTGTAATTTATCAAAGACAGGCAAACTTTCACGAACCCTCATGCGCACTAAGGTTTCGATTAAGGTTGTTTGCTCGGTAGGCTCACTGGTTTGGGTAAGTTGGCTTACCAGTACTTTTTTAACCTCGTCGGTGGGTTTAAACCGTTCCAACGTTTCAATGGTCGATAAGCGAACGTTCAGACTTTCGTCGTCCCGCAACGTGTTGATAAGTGCTTGAATCACGGCTGGTTTGGGATCATTGAGCGCCGCAGCATAGTTGATGCCTTTGAGGCGTTCAGAGGCCGAATGGTCTTTCAATAACCCCAAAATAACCAATTCCTGCGTCATTTTCATTTCTTTCCGAAGCGACGCTATCTCGTTCATGACGTTAGAGTTATTCGTTTTGGAAAAAGAAGTCAGCTCTGTTGATGTTACCACTTGTTCTATTGATTCGGCAGGCAGCTTTTCTTGAAGTTGTTGGGGCGATTGCATAGCCATCGTTCGATATTCTATCTGTACGGGGGCTGTTTGGCGTCCCACCCAGAAGGTCAGCCCTATCCCGGCTATTGCGGCTGCATAACGCAGGTAAGATTTCCACGGATTAGGTTTAAATGCCACCACGTTGGTTTCAAGCATTTTTTCTCCCTGCAACGCCCGATAAAACTTCGTGTCCATTTCGACATCAGGTTCGGCTTCGGCATTTTGGAGCGCTTGCCAAACGCGTCTCAATTCCTCCACCTCCTTGCGTAAAACAGGGTCGGCACTGAGACGTTGCTCAAAAACGACCCGCTCTGCTTCGGGAAGAAGCCCCAATAAGTAGTCGGTGATGATTTGTTCGTTTAACATAGTTTTTTCACTCGAACTGTATTTTTGCAATTCATTCCTATTGACTGCTGACATTAAAATACAAATCCCTCAATTTTTGTATGGCTCTAAACACTCGTACTTTCACATTGGGAACCGATAATCCCAGCGTATGACCGATTTCCTCGTAACTCATGTTTTGAAACCTACTCAACAATAGTACTTCACGGTATGGGTCGGGCAATTGCGCCAAAGCGTGATGTAAGTACTGATGTTGTTCTTCAGATTCATCGTACGAATCGCCCATGTCTGGGATTTCCGTGATATCAGTATGTACTGGGTTTTGTTTCAAATAATCAAAGAAAACATTGCGCGCAATTTCCAATATCCACGTCCTGAACGAAGCACCTTCGCGATAGGTGTGCCGATAGCGTAGCATCCGTAAAAATACCTGTTGGGTAAGATCACGGGCGTTTTCGCGGTCGTTTTGGCGGTAAAGAAAGAAATTAAGGAGCGATTTTTTGTAGCGTTCGTACAAGATAGCCGCTTTGTCCAAATCTCCTTGACTCACCGCGTACATAGCCTGTTCGTCGGTCATGGGCTGTTTGGGTTTTCATAAAGAGATTACTGAATACGTTTAAGAAGGTTACAAAATAGAACAAAAAAATTATGTAGGTGGTATCAAATTCTTATATTTACCTAATTAAATCTCTATGCTGATGCGACTTCTTATTGCTGATGACCACCGTATTTTTGCCCAAAGTCTTGCTTCTTTCTTAGGAAATGTATCTGGTATTGAAGTAGTAGGAACGGCCGATAATGGATTGAAAGCACTTCAAAAGTTGGATATAGAAGAAGTAGATATGCTTCTAACCGATATGCAAATGCCAAATATGGACGGGATAACCCTGACGCTTAAAATCCATGAAAATTTCCCCACGGTGAAAGTCCTCATGCTCTCAATGATAGAAGACCCCACCCTTATTCGATCGGCGATTCAGGTAGGGATAGATGGCTATTTATTGAAAACGGTTGACAATTCAGAACTCCTGAAAGCACTACAAATCATTCAGTACGGCGGACAGTATTTCCAACCAACGGTAATGCAAAGATTGGCCAATGCGCCCGCTTCGGCCATTACCGACGATACCGATTACCTCAAAGTTTTGACCGATCGTGAAATTGAAGTACTCAAACTCATTGCCCAAGAATACAGCAGCCCCGACATTGCCGAAAAGTTATTCATTAGCCTCAATACCGTCGAAGCGCATCGCAAAAACCTCTTCAAAAAACTCAATGTCAAAAATTCAATTGGGCTTATCAAATTTGCGCTGCGGTTTGGACTGATTGATTGGAAGTAAGAGGCATTTTCATACTCACCAGCGTACCTTCGTAGGGTTTGGATTGAATATGAAGCTTGGCATTCAGGGCAGAAGCCCGCGCCTTTAGATTTTTCATCCCCATACCATTGGTAGTGTCTTCTACCGAAAAACCTTGACCATTATCGCTCACAAAAAGTTGTAACGCCTCATTTTTTTTGATAAGCTCTATTTGTACTTCCGTGGCTTCGGCGTGTTTGAGAATATTATTACAAAGCTCCAAACATATAGTGTAAAGATTAAACTCGACATTTTTGTCCAGGCGCTCATCAAGACCTGAAATCCTTAAATCAAAATGAGTTTTTTGCGTATAGTTCAATTTGGTCACCAAACGCTCCAACGAGTTTACCAACCCTTTTTCTTCCAGTTCATCGGGTAGCAAATTGTGCGACAACGAGCGCACTTGTTG
>JBDHXS010000040.1:0-18312 GCA_039810845.1 Runella sp.
AAAAGCTACCCAAGCCAAAATCGAACTCCTAGAAATAACTCCCCCACTGGGGTCGGGCCCTCGCAGGGCGGGGGGGCTTACCTTGACAATCTCCGACAACGGTATCGGCTTTTTCAGTAATGAAAGCGATGGAAAAGGAATAAAAAACGTAAAAGCGCGTGTGGAAAGTTTGGGCGGTACGTGGCACATTCAAAACCTGCCCGATGGAGGTATGAACAGCGAAATCACCGTGCCCGTTTAAGTATTTATTCCACCATCCCGTGCTTCAAAGCATATTTCGTCAATCCAATCGCACTTTTAACGTTGAGTTTCTGAAACAAATTTCGTCGGTGGGTTTCCACCGTCGAAAGGCTGATAAAAAGTTTATCGGCTATTTCGGGGCTTGAAAACTCCATAGCAATCAGCTTTAGTACTTCAATTTCGCGCTCTGTGAGGTTTGTAATAGTAGCAGGGTGGGCATTGTTCCAGTCATCTTCTGGAGAAGCACTCAATTCTTCAATAATTGCCGGGCTGAAATAACGCTTTCCTTGCATAATCAACTCAATCGCTCTTTCCAGTTCTTCTCGCTCCGATTTTTTTAGAATATATCCATGAACACCTGCTTTAATAGCTTCGCGAATATGGGCGGCATCTTCTACCATCGTGAGCAAAATCACTTTGACAGCAACATGTTTCTGCCTGATCTGTAACGTAAGATCAACTCCACTTAGATAAGGCATATTAAAATCAGAAACTATCAAACCCACTTTATGGGTACTTAACCACGTCATCACCCGACGGCTATCGCTGATGGTATCCACAATCTCTACATTGGGAATTCGTCGGAACAATAGTTTTAAACTTTCCAGAATCATCTGGTGATCGTCCACCAGTAACACCTTAATCATGGGCAAGCATTTAAAAATAAACACGCCCCAATATAGCATTTTATTATTGAGTTATTCAAGGTTCACTTTTTTTAGCATCTCTAAAGATCAGTTTCAACCCTCTTTAAAAGATGAAATTAATCGGCATTGAGCATCTATTGAGTTCCAATTAGATTCATTGGGTGGCCGTTTCCCAAATATGAGCGATGTCTATGACGTTTAAATGATTGAGAATGCCCTGCAAATCGCCCAAAACATAACATTCGTACTCATGCTATTTCTTACTATTTGATAGGCTGCAAATTGAGTTACCAAGCTATTTGTTTAACTTTTTTAAGGATTAGTTCACTATTTGTTATTTTTTTTAGTGTTTTTTTTTACACATTACTTGCAATTTCCATAATTATCGTTTTATCTTTACACCCAAGTTCAAGAAAGTACTTGAATCAAAACAACAATAAAGTTATTGAGAGAACTTTTTACCTCAGTCATGAATTCAGATTTAACGAGATTTAGTACAGTGGCTGTGCTTATATTTTTAGCCGCACTTTCTCGGGTTCTGCCTCATCCATTCAACTTTACACCGATTGGAGCCATTGCGTTGTTTGGGGCAGCACACTTCAGTCGCAAGTTTTTTGCATTCATGATTCCAGTTGTCGCTATGTTATTAAGCGATGCCTTCATCGGCAAACCTTCTCTCCCTACATACATTTCGTTTACGCTGATTTCTATTTTTGGTATATTATTTTTGAATAAAGCGACTTTTGGACGCGTTGTTGTTGCCAGTTTGGTTGCTTCTATTTCGTTCTTTTTAATCACTAATTTTTTTGTGTGGTACGGCGGGACAATGTATCCTCAAAATTGGCAAGGTTTAGTTACTTGCTATGTTGCGGGACTTGCATTTTATCAACCTACTCTATTCGGTAATCTATTTTTTAATACAGTAATGGGCGATTTGTTTTACAATGCTGTATTGTTTGGTAGTTTTTACGGAATACAACGATTTGCTTTCAAGCCCACAGTGGCATAAAAATATTTGTTTTCATGGCTGTTAATAGGTAGATAAATAGCCCCGAAATTTCGGGGCTATTTTCTTTTTATAGTCAAACTACTTATTGCTGATTTTATTGAGACTGATAGCCCAAGAGTCTTGCTTACGGTATTACCTTTGCGTTTCATTTGTACCTGTCCATGATTCACGAAATCCTTAAACAATACTGGAATTACGATTCTTTTCGCCCGCTTCAGGAAGATATTATCAACGCAGTTTTAGCGAAGCGGGATACATTGGCCCTGCTCCCCACAGGCGGCGGAAAATCATTGTGTTTTCAAGTACCAGCCTTGGCCCAAGACGGGGTTTGTATCGTCGTTACGCCTCTGATTGCCTTGATGAAAGACCAAGTAGAGCAACTTAAAAAACGCCAAATCAAGGCTGCAGCCATTTATTCAGGCATGAATTGGCACGAAATTGACATCGTACTCGACAACTGTATCCACGGAAATACAAAATTTCTATACGTTTCGCCTGAGCGTCTTCGTACTGACATTTTTTTGGCGCGGGTCAAACTAATGAAAGTAAATCTGCTCGCTATTGATGAAGCACACTGTATTTCACAATGGGGCTACGATTTTCGCCCGCCCTACCTCCAAATCGCTGAATTTAGAAAACTGATTCCTGATGTTCCACTCATTGCTCTGACAGCGTCCGCTACTAAACCCGTTAAAATTGATATTTGCGCAAAACTGGAAATGCGGCAGCCTGCGGTTTTTCAGGACTCATTTGCTCGTTCTAATTTATCGTATTCGGCATTTTTTGAGGAAAACAAAGATGCTCGTTTGCTTCGTATTCTTCAAAATGTACAAGGTAGCGCCATTGTGTATGTTCGTAATCGGCGGCGTACTAAAGAGATTTCGGATTGGCTCAATCGCAACGGTATTCGCTCCGAATTTTACCACGCAGGCATTCCTACCAAACAACGTGGCGAAAAACAGGAGGCATGGATTCACAACCGCGTGCGGGTGATGGTTTCGACCAATGCCTTCGGCATGGGTATTGACAAACCCAACGTACGCGTCGTGGTTCATATTGACCTACCCGATAATCTGGAGGCGTATTACCAAGAAGCAGGTCGAGCAGGTCGCGATAAGCTGAAAGCATATGCCGTGGCTTTGTATTCGCAACGAGATTTGAGCGAGCTTCATCGAAATGTAGAGCAGAAATATCCACCTATTGAACTACTTCGACGTGTGTATCAGGCATTAGCCAATTATTACCAAATACCTGTAGGTGGTGGAGAACTAGAGAATTTCGACTTTGATTTGCAGGATTTTACGGGGATATTCGGGTTACCTTTATCAGAAACTCATTATGCACTCAAACTGCTTGAAGAAGAAGGATTTGTGCAATTGAGTGATGCTTATAACAGCACCTCCAAAATCCATATTACGGTAGATAACCGCGCACTGTACGACCTTCAACTCAAATTTCCTCAGTACGACAGTTTTATTAAACTCTTGCTAAGAATGTACGGTGGTGAGGTCTTTACGCAGTTTGTTCATATTTCCGAAACTGCCATTAGTCAAAAACATTACACCCTCGAAACCGATGTCATCAAGCTGTTGCAGGGGCTGCACGATATGAATGTACTGGTGTATGACAAGCAACGCGACAAACCTCAATTATGTTTTCTAACTCCTCGTTTTGATGCTGCTCTGATGCCTATTAATACGTTGGCCATTCAGGAAAAACAGGAAACTGATTTTCAACGAGTAGAGGCTGTCACGAAGTATGTACAACACAGCACCCGATGTCGTACCCAATTACTCCAACAGTACTTTGGCGAGATAACTGATGCAGAATGTGGGATTTGTGACAACTGTTTGGAAAAAAAGAAGAAATCGGCTCCATCTCCCGAAAATACACAACTTCGTAGCGAAATCCTCAAGTTATTGAAACTTAGTCCGCTTACACCTCAGCAGTTGGTAGCGGCCTTTGGTCTTAAAAATGAACAAGCTGCTATTCATACCATTCGGGAACTATTAGAAGACGAAGTCGTTATTTATGAAGCAGAAGGTACTTTAAGGTTGAGGAAATAAGGCGATTTGATTAGAGTTTATTGAAAATTAAATAAATTTGTAAAAACGCCCGTGGTAAAATGAATTGGCAAGATTATATATACGCAAGTCCTGAAGTATTAAATGGGAAACCCGTTATTAAGGGAACTCGGTTATCTGTTGAGTTTATCTTGGAACGTCTGAGTGATGGCTGGACAGGGCAAATGATTCTTGAAAATTATCCCCGACTCACCCATGAGGCTTTGTTGGCAGTCTATACTTTCATGCTCCAAATGGCAAAAGATGGATTATTATATTTGCCTTCGGTACTTTAATATTCAGGGAGGGGTATCGGCCAATCGGAGTCATATATTTCAGGCTTCCTCATTTTCACCCCGAAACTCCTGCTCAAATTTTATTGAATTTACAGGAAACAGGTTTTCAGCCCTTTGAATTTCATTTTACCGTCATCAGTGACGACGACATTAGACAACGTACCATACCCCAATGAACGTAGGCGATAAAGTTAGATTAATACATTCCAAAGAAGAGGGCATTGTGACTCGCATTTTGCCCAATAACGTCATCGAAATAGAAATTGAAGATGGTTTTCGGCTACCTGTTCTCAAACGAGAATTGGCGGTGGTGTCGGCTACCGAAGCACTGACTTTTCGTAAGGCAACTTCTCCCCTACCCAAGGCCGTTGCAGAAACCCGTCCTACGGGTATTCGTGCTGAAAAAGGAATCTTTATGGCATTTGTTCCCCTCAACGACCGTGAAATCATTCTTCATTTGGTCAACAATACCGACTGGGATTTGCCTTATACCCTGACCACACCTACCGAGCGCCACCAACGCGGCCTTTCGGGTGGGGTCTTAAAAGCCAAAAGCACCGCCAAAGTACACGAGTTACTCATCAAAGACTTCGATGATTGGGGTACATTTGTCTTCCAGTGTTTGTACTATACCGTCGGTTTTGCTCCCGAACGTGCACCTTTGAACAAGCGCCTGAAGTTCCCTGCCAATACATTTTTCAAAAACAAACGTAAAGCGCCTCTTCTCGACAAAGACGCCTATCTGTTCCAACTTGACGCTGACGAAAAAATTGAGCAGCCACTTAATACGCAAACATTAATGGAAAAGATGTTTGAAAAAAATGAACCAGAAGTTGCGACTCCCGTAAAAATTGAACGCCCTGCCTCCGTCATTGACCTGCATATTGAAAAACTTACCCGCGATTTTATGGCGTTGAATAATGCTCAAATGATAGAAATTCAATTGAAAGCGTTTGAAACTCAATTGGAAAAAGCCATCGCCAGTGGCATGGACGAGATTACATTTATTCACGGCGTGGGTAATGGAGTTTTGCGCACCGAACTTCACCGCCGCATGAGCAAACACAAAAACGTCAGGTTTTTTGAAGATGCCCAGAAGGAAAAATTTGGCTACGGTGCTACAAAAGTGAAGATAAAATAACATTAATACACCCTTGAAAATCTGTTCCGTTTATGAGCTGATACAACGGGAAATCCCAGTGCTGTGAGGTTTGATTATAAACTCGCAAAGCGAAAGAAAATCCCCAAGGGCAGTTTACGTCCAGAGCGGTCGGGTAAGTACAATTCTCCACTCTCAGCATTGGGAATCGCTCCAAATCGGTCGGCGACTAAGTTTTCGGCCATCAATGCCGAAAAGCCCAAAGAGTATAAGTTGAGAATAAAGACGAAATTTTTGTCATCCAGCAGTTCTGCGCACGATTTCAGCAAATCATTGAGTTGCTCTTCCAATATCCATTTCTCACCCGCAGGGCCGCGCCCATAAGCAGGTGGATCAAGAATGATACAGTTATATTTCTTGCCGCGCCGTACTTCACGCTGCACAAACTTGAAGGCATCTTCCACCATCCAACGAATATTATCGGAGTTGCTGGCTTCCATGTTTTCGCGTGCCCAAGTCACTACGGGTTTGATGGAATCTACATGTGTCACGTCAGCACCTGCTTGCCGTGCTGCTACCGAAGCTGCTCCTGTATAAGCAAATAGGTTTAATACCGTTGGTCGTTCTACATGCAAAGCACGAAGTTTTTCGTCCAAATAATCCCAGTTAGCTGCTTGTTCGGGAAAAATACCAACGTGTTTGAAGGAAGTCAAGGAGCATTTTAAGCTCAAATTTAGCCCTGCATGGCGGTAGTGCGTCCACCATTTTTCGGGCATTCCTTTAGTGAGTTTCCATTCTCCTTTTTCGGGGGAGCTTTTTTCCCGGACAAAGGTGGCTTGCGCCATTTGTTTCCATTCGTTTTCGGAAAGGGATTTATCCCAAATCGCTTGGGGTTCTGGACGAGCCAGTACATACGCACCAAACCGTTCCAGTTTTTCAAAATTACCGCTATCAATCAGTTCGTATTCTTTCCAGTGCAAAGGTGTCAATAATTGCATATATGTAAGCAGTAAGCAGTTTACAGTAAGCAGCAATTCTTTTTCTGCCTTCTGTAAACTGCTTACTCCATTTAAAATGAAATCTTGTTCAAATAAAAAACATTTCGACGGCCATCACCGCCCGTAATACGTTGGTAACCAAAAGCTAAATAATAATTATCATACCAATACAACACTTCGTCTGTCGTAGTTTGACGCACGCGATCACCCATATCAGCAGTCATAATTGGTATCGGTTGACGGTCAGTTAGCACTCTATCTTTATCAAAGATTTTGGCTTTAATCTCCCCTTTGTTGCTGTAAAACATTGCTACCGTTTGGTCATCATTGGGTTTTACTCTGACTTTTTCTTTCAATTCCATGCTACGAACATTTTCAAGAGCCAGCGAGTTATCCCACAACAAATCTCCTTTGGCACTAAATCCAGCTACAATCGCATGTGTATAAATAAATCCATTAAAAACTTGGCCATTATTCATGCGGCGTGCTCCATAAAAGGGATCCCAATAATAGGGGTTCCATAGTCCCATAGAAGGGTACATACCCATTCCTCCCCATCCCCAAGGCGACATTACAGGCGAGCCCCACCAAGAACTCATTCCGTAAGGGCCATTATTGTTGTTACGGTATTCGGGATAAAAGACTTCCCCCGAGATCAAATAGTTACCATTTTTTTCAATGATGTCATGTACCAGTAGCCGATAATTGAGCTTTACATCATCGCCGCTTTCTTTTTTACGCTCTATCTTACGCTGCATTCGTTCCTGCTCACGTTCCGACATAAAATTGAAAAAATTCTTAAAGTCTGTAAAACTGTGATATTGCGTAAAGTCCACTTCGTCGTACACGATTTTGCTCAGAAATAAGCCTTGGGAGGCACTGTTGTTGTTGCCCTGCATATTTCTAAAACCGTAAGTACCAATCATCAATTTGGTGGAATCATTGAGCATAAACAACCGCCCATTGAGTAGTGAATAATCAGGCTCAGGCTCGACCATTACTTGCCCTATTGCTTGGCCGTATTCATCAAAAGTGCGCGAAATAAGCTTAATTTCACGACCTTTTCGAACAGCATAGCATACATTGACTACATGGTGCAGCGTATCAATATCCACCGATTGAATCACGCTATTGGTTTGTGTCATTCCTGGGAGGACTTTGCTCTGTTTTGAAGCTAAATTGGTATAAAGTAACATGGGTTCATCGCGTACAGTACCTGCCATAAACACCGAATATCCAAGTGTTTGAAAATCAGTAATTTGGAATTTATCAACTGAAGTCAGGTAAAATGTTTCCATAAAACCAGCGACTCCTACTTTCACCACTTGATAAAAATCAGTACGGTTGCGCGTGAAAAGCAAATATACCGACTGACCATCGTAAGAAGATTTTACAAAATCTAAATTGTCTTCAATCGTACCATTTATGGACCAATCTCTTTCTAAATCGGGGTTTAATTTCTGAATGTTAAAAGCATTTTTGGAAATTTGTGAAACCAAAACCACACCCTTCGCCCCCAACGAAATGGTATGGAATGATTCATTGGTACCTGGCATAGGCAATTCCACCCGCTTAATGGTCTGAGCTTGGGAAGCAACAGACAGCAGGCAATAGGCCGTTAGCAGTAGAGAGAAAATAGGAAGTAGTAGGCGATGGACAGTGGGCAGTAAGCCTGTGGCTTTAAACTGCAAACTGTCAACTGTGAGCTTATTAGGTGTCTTCATCGTGGCTTAAACTTAAAATTATGTCAAACTCCTCGGGCCGAATGGGCATCACTGACAGCCGAGATTGCCTAATTAACGCTATTTGTTGCAATCTATTATCTGCTTTTATCTGTTGCAACGTCACGGGTCGGTATAAGTGATGTACAGGTATAAGTTCTACTGCTACCCAGCGTGGGTCATCTGTTGACGGGTCAGGAAAAGCTTCTTTTGCTACCTGAGCAATACCCACTACGGCTAACCCTTCATTGCTGTGATAAAACAACACCCAGTCTCCTTCTTCCATGGCTTTCAGATTGTTACGTGCTTGGTAATTACGTACTCCATCCCATACACTTTTCCCTGCTTTTACAAAATCATCCCAGCTATATGCAAAAGGCTCTGATTTGACTAACCAATGATTCATTATTTGATTTTCGATTACTGATTACCGATTTGAAATGTCAACCTATTATTAGACACATAGCAAACATAAAAACCGTAAACTTTAAACAGATTTAAACAGCCAACATCGCTGCTCCAAACACGCCCGCACTATCTCCTAACTTAGGGCGGAGGATTTTGGTTTCGACTTTCTCGCTATTAAAAATATATTTTTTTGCTCGTTCAACGCCTTCCGTATAGAGCAAATCAATGTTTCCAACTCCCCCTCCCAATACAATCGCATCTGGATCAAGAATATTCATCAGCACTGAAACGGCTTTCCCAAAGTACTCCAACATACGGTCAATGGTTTGCGAAGCATAAGGGTCAGAATCAGCATAGTAACGTGCTACAATTTCTTTCATTTTTAGTTCTTTTCCACTAATCTGGGTATAATACCGCTGCAAAGCAGGCCCAGAAAGCACTTGTTCTACACATCCTTTTTTACCACAGTAACAATCGTACCCATTGAATTCCAGTTCATTGTGTCCCCACTCGCCTCCAATCCCTTGTAAACCATTGAGTACAAAAGGCTGTCCATCTTTCCCACGAAATACCACACCACCGCCTACACCTGTTCCCATAATGACGCCAAATACACAGTTAAAATCAGGCACAATATCAGGTACAATCCCCATCGTTGCTTCGGCAAGTGCAAAGCAATTGGCGTCGTTGGCAATGGCTACGGGGATATTCAATGCTTTTATCAAATCTTCTTTGAGAGGCATGCCATTAAGACAAGTTGTATTACAATTTTTCATCAGCCCCGTAGAAGGCTCCACCGTACCGGGTGTTCCGATACCGACACTCTCAGCGCGATACCCTGTCTCAGCCTCTAACTCACGAATCAATCTTACTATCTGATTGGCAATGTGTTGGTATCCTTTGAACGATTCGGTATCTATCCGTTTACGAATCAAAACGGCATCAGGCGAAGGTGATGACAAAACGACTCCCTCGATTTTGGTTCCGCCGAGGTCTATTCCCCAAATGGTTTGCATTTTTCTATTTATAATAAATGGTTAAATGATTAAAATCTTTTTTAGGCATAATTACGAACATTTACGCATTTGTCAAGTTTTCAAAGTGTATTTCTATTTTTGTAAAAACAAAACCAAACAAAATTCATCATGTCATTACAAAAAGGCGACAAAGCTCCTTCATTTACGCTTTACAATTCCGATAAGAAACAAGTATCACTCGAAGATTTCAAAGGTAAAAATCTAATCATTCATTTTTATCCTGCTGCATTCACAGGCGTATGTACCGCCCAGCTTTGTACCATGCGTGATAACATTGAATACTATACCAAACTCAATGCTGAAGTTTTGGGTATTTCGGTAGATACGGTTTTTAGCCTGAACAAATTCAAGGCAGAGCAAAATTATACGTTTGACCTCTTATCTGATTTCAACAAACAAACCATCCAAGACTACGGAGTTTATGCTGAAAATTTTGTATTTGGCATGAAAGGAGTCTCTAAACGTGCTGCTTTTGTAATTGATAGCGAAGGAATCGTACAGTATGCAGAAGTACTTGAAAATCCAGGTAATCTTCCTGATTTTTTAGCTATTAAAGACTCTTTGGAATCTTTATAACAAGCAATTTTATCGCCATAAAAAAGCCTCTCAACTGATGATTAAGAGGCTTTTTTATGGCGAATTATTTGTTTTTTTTCAGTATTTGGCTTCCTTTGTATAAAATTTAACAGTGTAAAGTTTCCTCTAACTCATAAAATTTATTGCATGGGAATCCTTGAACGTCGGGAGCGGCTGCGCAAGCAAGTACGTACCGATATCCTCAAAACCGCTCGCGACATAGCCCGCGAGGAAGGATGGCAAGCCGTCTCTATTCGCAAAATCGCCGAAGTGATTGAATATAGCCCCCCAATTCTTTATGAATACTTCGACAACAAAGATAAATTATTGGAAACTATCCGAAACGAAGGTTTTACTTATTTGCACGAAGAACTTCAAAAAATCAAGACGCTATATAGAAGTCCCGAAAAGTTATTCATCGAATTTGCACAAATACAGTGGCGGTTTATGCTTGAACAAACGGAGGTTTTTCAAGTAATGTTTAACATTGAAGGGGCGCTTTGTCAGTCAAAACAGGCTTATCAAATTGAATTTGCAATGCTCAACAATCACCCAATTTGGGAAGATTTGGTGCAAATTAGACAGCGTTCTGCCGAAACTGTTTCTAAAACTTTTTATGAGTGGTGGTGCTTGACTTATGGCTTTTTGATGGTATCAATCGTGACCCAGCCCCGTCAAAATTTACCCAGCCTTGAACCCATTTTTATGGAATCAGTAAGAAGATTTTTGAGAGGATTGGTGTAAATCCAGAAGTGAGGAGTCAGAAGTGAGAAATTAGGGATGAAGCATTAGAAATGGACAAACTCTCCGCTTCTGACTCCTCACTCCTGACCGCACAGGGCACCCCGTCCCACTTACAAACTTGTTTGTCGAATTTTAACGTCACTTTGGTGATAAACTTGCGAAAATGGCGGCACACTTGCAGTTAGCCACGCATTTCCACCAATGATGGAGTCATTTCCGATAACGGTTTTACCGCCCAAAATAGTCGCATTGGCATAAATCACGACATTGTCTTCAATCGTAGGATGACGTTTGGTTTCTGCCAATGATTTCGACACGCTCAAAGCTCCCAAAGTAACTCCCTGATACACTTTCACGTTGTTGCCAATATCGGTGGTTTCTCCAATTACTACCCCCGTGCCGTGGTCAATAAAGAAAGATTTGCCAATATTAGCTTTAGGATGAATATCTATCCCTGTGAGGCCGTGGGCGTACTCGGTGAGCATCCGTGGTAAAAGAGGCACTTCCAAATCCACTAAAGCGTGCGCTAAACGATACACCGCAATGGCATAAAAACCTGGATAAACTGCAATCACCTCTTCAATTCCAATGGAAGCTGGATCATTGTCTGAAATCGCCTGCGCATCAAGTAAGAGATTTTCGTAAATGGCTGGCAATTCTGCTAAAAACTGCTCTGCCACCACCATTTTTCCCGTTTCAAGATTTACATTCAACGGTTCTAATAAACATAAGAGGCGTTTTTGTAAACGCTCATAGGCTTGTGGCAAACCCATCGAAGTATTGTTACAATCTTGGGTGATGGGAAACAAAAAACACATGATTTCATCTACAAACTTCCCCACGTCGTGACGCGAAGGAAGATGGTACTGATAGCGTGTGTTTTGCTCGGCAAGACGCTCAAAAAAGGAAACGGACAAACCTGGTTCAGTTAAAGTCATGGCATTGGTTGGGTTGCAAAAAATAAGCCCTTTCATTAGGAAAGGGCTGCTCACTTTATTGGTCTTAATGAGTAAATTATTCCCTCTCCATCGCTTAGCAAAGGATACAGCAACAACAAACTGCGATTAATTTAGTTTTCACAAGTATAACTTTTATAATTTCCATACCAAAAACCGTGCAAAAAGGTTCATTTCTAAAAAAAAAGTTAATAGCAATCTATTTTACTTAGAAATTGAACGTTCGACGATACTCCTTGGGGGTTGTTCCAGTCTCAGCCTTAAAAAAACGGCTAAAATCACTGGGATCAACTTTGCCAATTTTAAAGGCAATGTCTGCGATAGAAAGATTTGTCTGTTTGAGCAAAACTTTGGCTTCGAGTATCCGCATCTCATCCAATAAATCATGGGCGCTTTTTCCTGTTACGGTCTTCACGCATTTATGGAGATGATTGGGTGAAATAGCTAATAAATCAGCATATTCCGAAACCGAATGTTTTTCATAAATATACTGTGTTAAAGCATTTTTAAATTGTTGAGTAATTCTTAAAGCCGCATTTTTTAGGGGTTTTATTTGAGGTTTTGAACACTGATTAATCTCTACAAACAAGGTGTATAAATAGCTACTGAGCAATTCAAATTTATCGGAGGTCAAGACTTGATTTACATTTTCTAAGCGCATAAAAATATTGACAATGATCTGATGAAGTGTTTCTTCGATTTCGACAACGGGGTGGCCTGCCAATTGTAAAAAAGAAAAATCTTTCAATACCTCGTTTTTCCAATGCCCAACATTGAAAATCTCTTGGCTAAAATGACAATAAAAGCCTTCGGCATCTTCGCTTACGTAGTCGAAAGTAGTGATTTGGAAAGCAGGGAGAAAGAAAAATGAGCCCGCCTTGACTTCGTGTTGTGTCAATGCCTTGCTCCTAATAATTCCCCCTTTGGTCAAAAAAATAAAGAAGCATACTGACCTACGATGAGGAAGTTGAGGTATAATTAAATGATTTTTATATTCTTCCAACCGAATGACGTGAAACTGATTAAAAAAAGGACGCGAGACTGTTTTCCATATCAAGGTATCAAAAACATACTCATCAAATTCGGACGGTTGCAATAAAGGTACTTGGGACTTTTTCATCTAAAACAATACAGTATTTTTTTACAAATATGTCACTTCTGTCATTCTACTTTCTCAGGAGTGAGCTTTTTAACTTTCGCTTCCATTATCTTTACAAGGTGAATAAACTTTTTATTTTTTTTGCTCAATTCCAATTGCTATCCAACGAAGCAGAAAAAGCTCTTCAAGAAATTTGTTCGGTTATATTTCTCAAAAAAAATGAGGAATTACAAGCTATTGGGCATACTTGCCGTACCATTTATTTTGTCGAAAAAGGCATTGCTCGCATTTATTATTATAAAGATGGAACCGACATTACCGAGTCTTTTTCCTTTGAAAACAGCATTATTGCTCGAGTGGAGAGCCTTTTTACCGAAAAACCTTCCCGTAAAGCCATTCAAATTGTGGAAGATGCCGATATTATCGCCATCAATGCCACTAAACTTTTCAAGCTCTACGACACACATCCTCAAATTGAGCGGCTTTTTCGCAAAATTTTCGAGAAAGGATACGTTGAAACTGTAAATCGTATTGAAAATCTACAATTTCACACTGCAGAAGAACGCTATCTGGCACTTATTCAAGAAAGCCCTAACGCACTACGGCGAATTCCTCTCAAATACATTGCTTCTTATCTCGGCATTACACAAGTGACTTTGAGCAGAATTAGGGCCACTGTCAAGTGAGCAACACAGGTCACGCCTAAGGTCAGACTCGTATTCTTCATTATTTAACAAATGTAAAAGGATTCTGATTTTGGCGTTCTGACCTTTGTAGGAACTAACAAAGTACCTACGTGGAAACCATACAATTAGGTCTTAAAGAAAACTGGAAACAGTTTGCATTGCTGGTGATTATCAATGCGTTTGTGGGTGCAATGATTGGCCTTGAACGGTCAGTTTTACCACAATTGGCTGAACAAGTATTTGGGATTACGTCAAAAACAGCAATTTTATCGTTTATCATCACCTTTGGCATTACCAAAGCCATTGTCAACTACTTTACGGGCAAACTGGCGAATTTATTGGGGCGAAAAAAGCTCTTGGTTATTGGCTGGATTATTGCCTTGCCAGTTCCTTTTCTATTAACTTATGCCCCTAATTGGTCGTGGATTGTGACGGCCAATGTGTTGTTAGGCATTAATCAGGGACTGACGTGGAGCACGGCTGTGATGATGAAAATCGACCTTGTCGGCGACAAAAACCGTGGGCTGGCGGTGGGTATCAACGAATTTGCGGGGTACTTATCGGTGGGTGTTGTAGCTTTTCTGACAGGCTACATTGCCAGTCATTACGGAGTGAGGCCATACCCTTTTTATTTGGGAATCGGATTCGCCATCGTAGGGCTGTGGTTAAGCGTATTTTTTGTCAAAGATACCCGCCAACATGTTTCTGTTGAGAACAAAGCAAGTGTTATTCCCCTTTTGGCAAGTCCCTTTTGGGATACGACTCTTCGGCACAATTCGCTGAGTGCAGTGACGCAAGCGGGGCTTGTTAATAACCTAAATGATGGCATGATTTGGGGACTTTTGCCGTTGTTGCTTTTAGCCAAACATTTCACTTCTGCGCAAATTGGTATTTTGACGGCGATTTATCCGTCAGTTTGGGGGCTTAGTCAATTGGTTACAGGCCGATTGTCTGATATTTATTCTAAAAAAGGGTTGTTGTTTTGGGGAATGTTGTTGCAGGCTCTGGGGATTATTGGACTCATTTGGGCAACTACTTTTACGCATTTCGCGCTGATTGGGACAGCTTTAGGGTTTGGAACAGCCTTGGTTTATCCCACTTTTTTGAGTGCCATTGCTGACTACACGCCTCCCGCCCAACGCGCCGAAAGTTTGGGGACTTTCCGATTTTGGCGCGACATGGGGTATGCCGTTGGGGCATTACTGACGGGGGTAATTGCTGATTACTTTGGGCTAACTATGTCAATCTTCAGCATTGGCACGTTGACAGCTCTGTCGGCTTTTGTAGTGTTGTTCAGAATGAAATAAACAGCATTAAATCTCCATTTCTAACAACGCATAACTCAGTGCCTTTCCGTGGGTATCTATAGTCAGTGAGGTAGTTACTCCAGTCAGTAAAGCATCCTGACAAACAAAGAGTAAAGACGAAATGTTTGGCAGTTCGTATCGCACAATTTCACCAGAAACGATGTCTTTTAAATGTTCTTTTACTTTTTCAACCGTTACTTTTTGGCATAAAAGTTCATAGTCCTTTTCGTCAAAAGGGATTAAAGAAAGAGTAGAGATATTACCTTTGTCTCCTGCGCGGCTGTGGGCGATTTGGTATAGCCCCCCTGCCCCCCAATGGGGGGTATTTTCTTGTTTTATTGATTGGAAATTAGTCCTTTGATATGAAATAGGATTTATAATTTTTTCCCCATTTTCAATCCCCCCATTGGACGGTCGCAGTGGCGCACCACCGCCGCGCGGGGTTAGGGGGCTGAATATTTTCACTTCTGGTTTCACTTTTTCTCTATCCACCAAAACCGAAACAATTCCGACGAGCTCGGTGACGTACTTTCTGGCGCCGCCGCCGCCTGCAGGGCCATTGGTGTAAAGGGCTTCTACTTCTTCGCCAATGATTGCGGCTTTTTGGGCGGTTGCGGCGTTGGCAGCTAGACGTAATCGCACTTCATAAGGCTCAATTTGACGATTAAAATCAGTCCGATGAATGGCCGAAACGCCGACATAGTCCGTTCGCAAATCAGGGAAATTGGCTTTGAGCCTTTTTTCGAGGGTTTCGCCTGCCAACTGCGCCCTTGCGAGGGCATTTGCCCCCGCGTATGAGATTTCACCTTCCCCCAGAAAACCAGCCTGATAACCCACGCTTACTTTGAGCGTTGACGGTTTTTCTTGACCAGTGCCACCCCATACTTTGACTTGATTGTTACCCATTTCTTCCAATTGTACCGTTGTAAAATTAGCTGATACATCAGGCGTAAGGTAGGCATGTGGGTTGACGACTTCGTACAACAATTGTTCCTTGACCGTAGCCAAATTGACAACGCCCCCCGTACCTGCTACTTTGCTAATGATGGCCGTGCCGTCCGCAAAAACATCGACAAAAGGATGACCCAAGGTGTCTAGGTTCGTTACGGGTTTGGTGATTGGATCGGCAAAATATCCGCCTGTTATTTGCCCCGCACATTCTAACAAATGCCCTACGATGGTTCCTTGTCCTAACAGATTGTAGTCGTTGGTAGCCCAGCCAAATTCATGAATCATGGGGCCTAAAAACAACGATGGGTCGGCTACTCTTCCTGTGATAATGATTTGTGCATCAGATTGTAATGCATCCAAAATCCCTTCCACACCCATGTACGCATTGGCCGAAATGAGAGAGGAGTAAGGAGTGTGGAGAGATGAGTGATGAGAGATGAGCGCGATGGCAAAATCCTCATTATTGAATTTAGAAACCCCATCGCTCATCTCTACTAACTTATCGCTCAACTCATCTCCGATTACGGCGGCTACTTTTACTGAAATGCCTTGTTTGCTGGCTATTTTGACGATTTTTTTTGCCCCTTCCATAGGGTTGGCCACTCCCATATTGGTAATAAGCCGAACATTATTTTTAACCAAAATGGGTAATAATCCTTCGATACGACGTTCCAATAACGGGTCGTAACCCTTGGCTGGATCGGCCATTTTTCGTTTTTGGGCGAGGGCAATGGTGCGTTCGGCCAAACATTCCAATATCAAATAATCTAAATTGCCTTGTTCGGCCAGAATCATGGCGGGTTCTAATCTATCACCAGAAAAACCTGCTCCACAGCCTATTCTGATTTTATTTTTCATCGCTATCTTTTATTTTATTATCTACCACAAACCACGAGGCTATATAAGCCGTAAACGTTCCAAAAAGTCCAACCCCGCCTGTCATCAAAACCACAGCAATGAGTCTTCCTTCGGTCGTGACGGGGTATTTATCTCCGTAACCCACAGTAGTAATCGTCACATACGCCCACCAAAGGGCATCTTCGGCAGTTTTAATATTGCTATTCGGGTCTTTTTCTACCTGTAAAATACCAATCGCCGAAAAGATAATCAGTAAAATAGCAATGATAGCTACGGAAGTAAACGCTCCTTGTGCTTTGTTACGAAAAATGTGATGAAGCAACTGGTGTATAGAACGAAATGCTCGGATAAGGCGCAATAATCTTATGAGCCGCAATAGCCTGCCCGCTCTTAAAAAATCAACCATGGGAATACTGGAAATCAGATCAATCCAGCCCCAGCGCATAAAGACCCACTTATTTTCGGCCTGATAAAAGCGCACACAAAACTCCAAAAAGAAAAAAACGCAAATGGCGTTATCGATATAATTTAACAGATTGGATGTTTCAGTGGGCAGTACGTACATTGTATCAATCGTGAGTGCCCCTAAAACATAGATTGAAAGAACAACAACAAGCAGATTTAAAAGCCCTAATTTATTTTTAGGTTTTTGAGTAGTTACGTCTTTCATGTCGAAGTAATAAAAATATTAGATATGAATTGACCCCGTCAAAAGGGCCATAATCGTCATCACAATCGTTGTGCCCCACGCCCAGAAAAATGTGTGGCGTTGGTGTTCCCCTAAGTCCACCTCAGTGAGCCCCACCAGCAAAAAAGTCGAAGCTGTAAGCGGACTGATGGGAAAGCCTACGGTCATTTGACCCAACAAGGCTGCACGACCAATTTCGAGCGGGTCTAGTCCAAATTGGGTTGCGGTTTGACTCAAAATAGGAACAACCCCAAAGTAGTAGGCGTCGGGAGTAAACAAAATGCTGGCGGGTAAACTTGTGATTGCAGTCAGGGTAGGAAGCCAACTCGCGTGCTGCTGCGGAATGAGCGCCACCAACGAATTGGCCATGGCGTCAATCATTTTTGCCCCCGTAAGGATGCCAGAAAATATTCCTGCGGCAAAAATCATGCTCGAAACCAAGAAAATATTAGTGCCGTGGCTTTTGATGACCTTCTGTTGATCTGCAAGTTTGGGGTAATTGACGAGCAACGCAATCATGCTCGCAATCACAAATAAAACGGGAGCAGGAAGCCATCCTTTTGTCAACGCTACAATGAGTGAAATAGTAAGAATGGTATTGATAATGAGGAGATTGGGTCGGCGTAGTTGATGCTGTTCCGTGTTTAAATTATCTTTGTGATTATACTCAAATTCAATGATTCCAAGGCGTTTTCTTTCTTTTTGTCCAAACCAATACGCAACAAAAAGTACCCACATAATTCCTGCAATGATAGCTGGAATATTGGGGTTGAAGATGTGAACCGCATCGCTCTTTAACGTAGAAATCGCTCGCGCGGATGTCCCCGACCACGGAACCAAATGCAAAGGGCCAACACTTAGTGCCACGATACTCGCTAAGATTTTTCGGTTGATTTTCAGTTGTTTGTAAATGGGTAAAAACGCCGACA
>JBDHXS010000041.1:0-17994 GCA_039810845.1 Runella sp.
ATTTGCACTTCTATTCCGTGATTTTCAATTAGATACTTGGTCAAATCCCAAGCCGATTCGCCTGTGATGCCTGGGTTTGGGGGATAGTGACGATTGACGATGGTAACATATTTTTGAGACATTCAATGTGGCTTTTTGCGATTAATTAGACATCCAACTGCTTCCGTAGTACGAGGAGAAATGGGCTGATTGTTTTGTAAGGCTTCCAACGCATTTTGGAGATAAAACTCCGTAGTTTTAGGGCGGTATTTTCCCAAGCCAAAAAACTGATTATCAATAGCTCCACGATATACTTCTATTCCTTTTTTGTCGAGTAATACCACCTCTGGGGTAGTTTTGGCGTCATACTGTTCAACCAGACGGTGCTTTCGATCTATGACGTAAGGAATGGTAAAATTATATTCTTTATTAAATTGCCTTATATCTGATTTTTTTAGGGATTTGGTCGAAAAAACGGCCTTAAACGCAACGTTTTGGCCATATTTCTCGTACATTTCTTGGAGGCGTTTACTTGATTTCTGACAAATAGGGCACTCGGTATCGTAGAAAACAAACAAGCGTCCCTGAGCTGCGACGATTGTACTAGCAAAAGCAAAAACTATTAGAAAAATAAGCTTAGTCCGAATCACCATTTTTAAGGGATATTTTTTTTGATTCAAAATTAGATGAAGTATCTTATAAAACATTCAGTAGGATGTTTCGTTTTTAAATTTATAAATAATTTGGCTAAGCGTATTTTCCCCCAAATTTTTTATCTAAATTTTCGCCCAATAACCACATAGGCACTCAGTCCGCATAGAAATTCCTGATTTTCAAAATATTTTTACATGAATCATCTGTTACGCAAGTCTTTTCTCATTTTTAGTCTAACCTGTTGCTCAACTTGGATGTTGTTTGCCCAAAATCGTACGGTAACAGGTAAAGTGACTACGGCTACCGACGGTCAGCCGATGCCTGGTGTGAACGTAACACTCAAAGGAGCTACTTCAGGGGCAAGTACAGATACCGACGGTAGTTATCGAATTACGATACCTAACGGCAAAGCTACGTTGGTTTTTTCGTTTGTAGGTATGTTGAGCCAAGAAGTAAATGTCAACAATCGCACTACTATCAATGTTGAACTTCTTGAAAGCCCAACTCAACTCAATGAGGTGGTGGTAACTGGCTATACAACTACTCAAAGAAAGGATGTGATTAGTGCCATGACGACCGTAAAAGGCGATCGCCTCAAAAACCTTCCAGTGTCGGGTATTGACCAAGCTTTGCAGGGACAAGCGGCGGGGGTGCGAGTTTCTGCCTCTTCGGGTACGCCAGGGGGAGGGGTGAAAGTAGTTATTCGAGGAAATACCTCTATCAATGCCTCCAATCGCCCTTTGATGATTGTGGATGGCATTCCTGTTTATGACGGTGCGGTGTCGCAGTTCGGGTATGGAGGGCAGCAAGACAATGCAATCTCATCCTTTAATATGAACGACGTTGAATCTATTGATGTCTTGAAAGATGCCTCTGCCAAAGCGATATATGGGGCACGAGGAGCCAATGGGGTAGTGCTTATTACCACCAAACGAGGAAAAACCAATCAGAAAACAAACATTACGATGGATGTACAGCGTGGTACGACCGAGGTCGTAAAGCGCTTAGATTTGCTAAATTCTACGGAGATTCTGGCATTACAGAGAGAGGCCCTTGCTAATTATAATGCCAAACAAACCCGCTTTGAAGATATCATAGATCCTGATGCACGCGGACTCATCAGCGGGGTTACTGACGGGGTTAATGTTGATTGGGTAGATGAAGTACTCCGTAAAGGGATTTATCAGCAATATCAGCTTTCGACTTCGGGAGGGAACGATCGTACGCGGTTTTACTTGAGCGGTAGCTACCGCGACGAAGAAGGAGTGCAGCTCAACAACCGTTTTGCGCGTTATACAGGCTCTTTTAATTTAGATCATAAAGCATCACCAAAATTGTCTTTTGGGCTAAATATGAGCCTTGGTAGCACCAAAAACCGTCGTGTATTTAGCGACAATGCAGTAGATGGTGTATATGGGTCGTCTATTCGCAGTTTGCCTTACTATTCGCCTTACAACGAACAGGGAAAACTTTACACACCAAACGACCCTAACTACCAAGGCTTTCCGAATGGAAATCCTGTAGCAGAGGCATTGTTGCCTCGGCAAGTAACTTATGGAGCAAAAGTACTGGGTGGAATCAACGCTGAATATGCCTTTTTGCCTAATCTTCGTTTGCGCACCAAGTTTAGTTTAGATTATAACAACTCCGAAGAAGATACCTATAATCCAACAGGAACTTTTTATGGCAGTTTGCCTTCGATTGGAGGGCAAGGGTATGGTGCTTACGCTGCTTCCTCTTTGTCTATTTTCCTGAACTCAACCGTACTTACTTATAACACTTCAATTGGCGAAAATCATCATATCAGTGCTTTGCTGGGTGGGGAGCTTTTGCGTTCGCAAGGGCGTTCTTCCAGTGTCCAGGGACGAATTTTCCCACGTGACGAATTTACTTACATTGCTTCGGCGGGGGTCGTAGATGCAGGTAGTTCATTTTATGGACAAAATGGTTTAGTATCGGGCTTTGGAGAAATAAAATACGATTTTAAAGATAGGTATCTTTTTAGTGCAACGGCTCGTTATGATGGTTCATCTCGTTTTGGTCAAGACCGTAAATTTGGTTTTTTCCCTTCTGCATCGTTAGGCTGGCGGCTTAAAGAAGAAAACTTTTTGAAAGATGTAGAGTTTTTGGAAGACCTCAAACTCCGTGCTAGCTATGGTTTTACAGGGAATGAGCGCATTGGTAATTTTCAGTTTTTGGGAACTTGGGGAGCAACTACCTACAACGGCTCATCGGGTGTGGGCCCAAGCAGCCTTAGCAATCCCAACTTGCAATGGGAACGTACGCGCGAAGCTAACATTGGTTTGGACGTAGCTTTTTGGAAAGGACGATTAAGTTTTACAGCTGAAGTATATGACAACGTGACCGATGCCTTACTTTTTGCCGAGCCTCTTCCTGCTACCACAGGTTTTGGAGCATTGCAGGGTAATATCGGTAGTATTTCTAATAGAGGTGCTGAATTTACCCTACGCTCTGTCAACTTCGATGGTGCTTTCCGCTGGACTACTGATCTTAACCTTTCACGAAATGATAATAAAGTAGTGGAATTGGCATCTGAACAGCCTCTATTTCGCGGCTTCACGGCTGCTGGGGTAGGAGCCACCAACGTCATCAAAGTAGGCGAGCCACTCGGAACATTTTGGGGATTAAAATATTTGGGAGTAGATGTAGCTACTGGAGATGCCCTATATGAAGATTTTAATGGCGATGGACGAATTACCACTGATGATGCCCAAGTAATTGGCAATGCCCAACCCAAACTCATTGGTGGTCTAACCAATAATTTTTCTTGGAAAGGAATTGATGTAAGTGCATTCTTACAGTTCTCTTATGGAAATAAGGTAATGAACTATGGTAATTCGTTCCTACTCAACCCAGGCACTGACTTACGTGTCAACCAAACCCGTGCCGCATTGCGCCGTTGGCAAAAACCAGGAGATGTGACAGATGTGCCTCGCTACGAATACAATAACGGCTTCAACAGTTATTCGAGTAGCCGTTTATTAGAAGATGGTTCTTACTTGCGTCTCAAAAATGTAGCTATAGGTTACACGCTTCCTTCAAAATGGACGAGTAAGGTAAAACTTGGAACAGTAAGAGTGTATGCCACAGGCACTAATCTTTGGACTTTGACCCGCTATTCAGGAGCCGATCCAGAAGTAAGCACATTGGATGGCTCTACTACAGCACAAGGGCTCGATTTCTTTACCTTACCGCAAGTAAAAACGCTTGTTGGAGGAGTAACTGTAAACTTCTAAAACAACTATTGACCGTAAACTTATTGACTAACGACTTTCTATGAAACGCTTCTCATACGCTATATTAATAACTACACTTTTATCTGCTTGCAATACAGTCATTCTGGATCCTCCTCCCGTAGATTTGCTGATTGACGATATTGTATTCACCCGTGCTAGTGACCTACCTTCGGTACGGATTGGTTTGTATGCTGCTGCTCGCAACTTGGGAAGCCCTACGGTACAAGCGGGAGATTTTACAGCCGACCACATCATCCACCTAGGTACGTTCACCGATTATAGAGAATTTGGTACGAAACAAATCACCCCCGCCAATGGGGTAGTAGGAGCATTGTGGGGAAGTATTTTTCGGACAATTTATATGACTAATTTTATTCTCGAACGCCTACCAACTATTTCGGGAGTAAGAGCTGATGATGCCAAAGAATTAACAGCGGAAGCCAAATTTTTGCGCGGATACGCCAATTTTATTGGAGCTTACTCTTTTGGTGGTATTCCAAAAGTAACTACTACTACTTTGGCAACTAATCGTACAGTAACACGAGCTTCGAAAGAAGAAATATTGGCTTCAGTACTTGAAGATTATAAAGCCGCACTCGCTGACTTGCCCAATGGAGATCCGCAAGACCGTAATATTTATGCAGGATATGCCACCAAAAATGCGGTTCGGGCAGCTTTAGCACGGTATTACCTTTATCAGAAAAACTGGGTAGAAGCTGAAGCCAACGCAACTTTACTCATCAATTCTGCCAACTATTCTTTAGTAACTTTTAACGAAGTTGTCACACGTGACTACAACCAAGAGTCTATTTTTGAATTTGGCTATACCCTTAATGACTACGCTGGCGACATTAATAACTATTTTGTAGGTCGGAGAGAAGTTGTCCCTTCCAACCAAGTTGTGGTAGCTCTTGTTTCGCGTGAATCGGGAAATCGCAGCCAAACTATTGACTTTGAATTTGATAAACAGAGAGGGAATGATAATGGTTGGACACTTAAGAAATATGGTACTGCTGACGAAAGCAATCGAAATTTTGTCATCTTCCGACTTGGAGAAATGTACCTCATTCGTGCCGAAGCAAGAGCACAACAGGGCAAAATTACAGGTTCGACAGGAGCTATTGTCGATATCAACCGTCTCCGTACGCGTGCTGGAGTGGGGTTGGCCGCTAACCTTCAACCACCTTTGTTGACAACAGCCACTCAAAATGAAATGATTAGTATTATTGAACGTGAACGGGTGTATGAATTGGCTTTTGAAGGGCATCGTTGGTATGATCTTGTACGTACAGGACGAGCACAGGCAGTAATGTCGGCTTTTTCGGCCAATTGGAACCAGAAATACGAATTATGGCCCATTCCTCAGAGCGAAATTCAGCGTAATCCGTCATTGGCAGGTCAACAAAATCCAGGTTATTAAAGTAGGCAGGGTTATTTCTGCTCATCACAAGTAATAAAATTCAATATGAAAAAAAATAAATATTTATTCACCCATTTTCTGCTTCTCTCATTCCTGATTTTAGCAGGTTTCTGGCTTGCTGGTTGCGAAGAAGAAAGAATTGTCTATGAAGGAAGTAGCTTCGTACGATTTTCAGATTCTACCTTGAGCTACAAAGAAAGCTACTCCAAAGCCATTAAAATTCGCGTTCATAACGGAGGGAAAGTACTTAATGAATCCATTAATGTGAGCTACGTTGTGGGAGGCACAGCTCGTGAGGGAAAAGACTACCGAATCGAGGGTACAAAAGGAACGGTCATTATTCCCGTTGGTCAAAGTTTCGGTGAAGTTACAGTGTATTTACTCAACAACGCCAACAATATTCTTGAGTCCAGCACTATAGAGTTTACCATCACGGCCGTCAAACCTGCTGATAAAGTGCAAGTAGGCTTTGGAAAAAGTGGGATGGGAAGCAAAATTGTCTTTACTATCAAAGATGCCTGTATCATGGATGGAATTTATACGGGTCAGTTGCCAGTCAATGCCACACAAGCTTATCAATTGGCAGATATTGAAATTTTTAGTGCTGACTGTAAACGTTATACTGTTTCTAATATTAACGTTGGATTTTTAGGATTTTCACAGTTCTTTAATTGGGGAAATCCAGTAAATTTTGAAGCTGAGCGTCCTACACTCGATTTTATTGACAATGGAAACAATACCCTTACCATTCCTCGACAAGTGATTCCTGAATTTGCAAGTGGCTATGATACCTTATCAGGAACTGGGGTTTGGAATCCTGTTAATAAGCGTATTACCTTAAATATCAAAATGAAAGTATATAATCTCAAAACGAGAAAAGATACTAATGTAGTTGTTCCTTTGACCTACGTACCACAATAAATAGTTCTGACATCATGAAAAATTTTATTCGTCTGTTTGTAATAGTACTTATAGCTGGTGCGGCAAGCAGTTGTACTGAAAAATTAGAACCCAAACCACTGACCTATTCTCAACTCTTGACGGGTAAAGAGAAAAAAACATGGACGCTTAGTTCTCTTACAATTGTGGATCAGAAAGACCCTTTTGACTTGGCAGGGAATCAGGTACTGGATCCTTGCGAATTGGATGACCAATTTGTCTTCTATGCCAATGAAGAAAAAAAAATGGAATATACCAACGGCCCTTCTAAATGCAGTACTAGCGAACCCGAAATTCTCATTACGGATGTATGGCAATTGACTAATGCCAACGCTACTTTAGAAATGGGAATACCTCGCATTTTTGGAGGCTTTAAGTTGCCTTTTATCGTTAAAACGCTTACCGAAAATTCGTTAGTTTTGGAATATTATTTTGGAGATATTGATGCCAGCTATCGTTTTAAATTTACTTCGAGTGGCAAGTAAATATGAAGTAGATAGTTTTTGAAAATTTCAACAAGAACTTTTATAAAGACATGCGTCCTATTTTATACGTTATCACATTTCTTCTTTGCCTCGTTACTATTGCTCAAGCACAACGCCGCCCCGAACCCTGCGCTACCATGGAAATGGATAGTTTGCTTCGGTTGCGCAATCCGCAAGAAGGTTCTCTTGATGATTTTGAGCGAGATTTGCAACGTAAAATGGTACAAATCAAAGCTAAAATGGCTTCTGGGCGTGGTACAGCTGAGATTATTACCATACCGATTGTAGTACACGTGATTCACAATGGAGAAGCCGTAGGGACAGGACGTAATATTAGTCAAGCACAAATCCAATCTCAAATCGAAACCCTCAACGAAGATTTTCGTAGGCGGGTGAATACCAATGGTTTCAATAGCGATTCGCGCGGAGCAGATATTGAAATAGAATTCTGTTTGGCACAGTTTAATCCCCAAGGGCAGCGAATGACCGAATTCGGAATAGATCGGGTAAATGGCAATCGGACCAATTGGACGCGCAATGACATCGAAGGTTCGCTGAAACCGACTACTTCTTGGGATCCTAACAAATACTACAATATTTGGGTATTAGATTTTGCTGCTCAAGATGATAATTTACTTGGATACGCCCAATTTCCAAGTAGTTCAAACCTTTCAGGGATTCCTGCGGGTGGAGGTGCTGCAAGTACCGACGGTGTAGTTATCAATTATGCTAATTTTGGAAACTCTCAAAAAGGAAGTTTCTCAATTTTAAGAGCACCTTACAATTTGGGACGAACGCTCACCCACGAAACTGGTCACTGGCTGGGGTTACGCCATATTTGGGGAGATGCTGCCTGTGGAGACGATTTTTGTGCCGATACCCCAACACAAGCCTCTGAAAGTCGGGGTTGTCAGAAAGGGCGTATCAGTTGCGGAGGCGCAAATATGGTCGAAAATTACATGGATTATTCCGATGATGCCTGCTTTAATATTTTCACTAGAGACCAAAAAACGCGTATGCGGACAGTCATGGAAGTGAGTCCACGACGTGCCAGTTTATTGACCTCTAACGTCTGCGGGCAACTCATTTCGGGTAAGCCGATTCCTAATTTCGAGGCCGAAAATCGTACCGTGTTATTGGGAGGACAAGTGCGTTTTACGGATCTTTCTACCAGTTTTCCTACTTCTTGGCAATGGGAGTTTGAAAATGGCGATCCTGCTACTTCTACCGAACAAAACCCAACAGTCATTTACAATACAGCGGGGAAATTTAAGGTAACCTTGACTGTTGCTAACTCCTCTGGCACGTCGGCTCCATTAACTAAGACCCAGTATATTGAAGTAGTAAATGCTGGTTTGTGCGCAACTGCTACTAATTTTGTAGGGACAGGAACGGTGATTCGGCAATCTACTGGTACAGGCTACGTAGCGGGACAAAATAGCCGAAGAACCCAAGCTGTTGCAGAACTTTTTTCTAATCCCCTTGGATACACCAATTTACGAGGAGCGTTCTTGAAATTTGGTGTAGCAAAGGCAGCAAAGGGTGCAGAAACAGAGGCGGTTGTACGCGTAAAAGTTTGGAATGCTCGTGGTTTTCAGGGTGGACCAGGCTCAGAGTTGACCACGAAAGAAATCCCGCTTCGTCGCATTTTAGACGATGTTAAAAATAACCGTGCTACTTCGGTTGTATTTGATCAAAACTTAGATTTATCACGTCAAAATAATTTATCATTTTTAATTGGAGTAGAGTTTGATTATGTTGCAGGGGATACCATCGCTCTAACAACCACACGTGATGGAGAAGCACTCAATGCTACTTCGTGGGAACGAAATTCGACGGGCAACTGGGATCGGTATATTGTTCGTACGGGGCTTAACATAGCTCATGCCATTACGGCTCAAGTAGGAATGAAGCCTTCGGTACAAATCCAAACCTCTGCGCAATTTATTAATCCAGGTGAGGCCGTTACGCTCCAAGCACGTGGTGCGGGTGTTATCAATTGGTCGCCAGGTGAAGGACTTAGCTCTACACTTGGCCCCCAAGTGACTGCTCGCCCAACGCGTACGCTGACTTATCTGGTAAAAGGTACAGGTACAGATGTGTGTATTGACTCGGCCAGTACTACTATTTATGTGCGTAACGTACAAATACTGGGAATGGAAGTTTTACCAGAAAAAGATTTTACTTTGAGTCCTAATCCTACTGATGGATTGGTTGAATTAAGCTTCACTAATGCTTTACGAGGAAAGGTGACTGTGCGCTTGAGAAGTATTACAGGTGCAGAAGTATGGCGTGGTGAGTTTGATAAAACGGGTGATTTATTCCGACAATCCATTAATGTCCGTACCTATCCTAATGGGTCTTATTTTGTGGATTTACAATTAGGAGACTATATAGATCGAAAGCGGTTAGTGAAGTATTAATGATTTATACATAACTTTTGGTTATGGCCTATTCTTAGAATTTGGGATTGATTTTAGGAAATATAATTTTCTATGCTGACTTTTGTGCATCGTTTATAGTCAGTAAACCTATAAGGTTTGCAAATTGTAAAAAACAAAGCCTTATAGGCTTTTGAAAAAAGGGAGTAAAATCCCTTTTTCAATTTATATATTAAAATATAAACTCGATAGAGAATAAGTATTATGTCAATCCCATTCTCACCTAACGTTAGTGAAGCTGCCCGTAGAGATATTCTTGAGCTGCAAAACAAAATAAGTGTGTTTACTTCAGGAGATGTTCCTGAAGAAGCCTTTCGTAAGTTTCGTTTGGCAAGAGGCGTGTATGGACAACGCCAAGCAGGTGTACAAATGATTCGGATTAAATTGCCTTACGGAAGAATTACAGCTGACCAACTGGTACGAATTGCGGATTGTTCGGACACGTACGCTACTGGCAACCTTCATGCGACCACGCGCCAAGATATTCAATTACACTTTGTTAAATTGGCAGACTCGCCGGCTTTATGGGCTGATTTGGAAGATGCCAACATTACTTTACGTGAAGCTTGTGGAAATACAGTTCGCAATGTAACGGCTTCGGCCAGAGCAGGCGTTGATCCATTAGAACCTTTTGATGTTACACCCATCACGCACGGGATATTTGAATATTTTTTGCGTAATCCTATTTGTCAGGATATGGGGCGCAAGTTTAAAATTGCAGTTTCATCGTCCGAAAAAGACTCAGCTTATGCCTACATACACGATGTAGGTTTGATTCCACAGCTACGTACTGATGAAACAGGTACACCAGTTAAAGGTTTTAAAGTACTTGTGGGAGGTGGATTAGGTGCGCAACCAATTTTGGCCCAAACAGCTCACGAGTTTTTAGAAGAGCCTTTGATTATTCCTTTTATCGAAGCAGTGATTCGGGTGTTTGATCGCTACGGCGAACGCGTTCGCCGTCACAAGGCTCGTATGAAATATCTTTTGGCAGATATTGGCCTCGAAGAGTTTTTGAAAAGAGTAAATGACGAGACCAAAGCACTGAAAAGTCAACAGGTTGCAGTCAACAGTCAACAGTTTGCAGTTACAGGCCAGTATTCCCTACCTCGTGAAGGAGGTTTGACTAAAGAAGATTTGATAGCGCAAGCGCAGGATGCAACCTATAAAAAATGGTTGGAAACAAACGTTTTTGAGCAGAAACAAAAAGGTTGGTATGGTGTTCAACTTCGGGTTTTGTTGGGAGATATGCACGCTGAAACGGCACGAAAATTGGCCGATATTGTTCGCCAATATGCCGCAGATGATATTCGGGTAACGGTAAACCAAGGATACTTGCTTCGTTACGTAAAGGCCGAAGATTTGGCGAGTATTTACGAAAAACTCAACGAATTGGGCTTGGCCGAACCTGGTTTTGATACTACTGCTGACATCACCACTTGCCCAGGAACAGACACTTGTAACTTGGCGATTTCGAGCAGCTATGGCATTACGCGTGTACTCGAAAAAATGATGAAAGAGGAGTTCCCTGACATTGTTTATAACAACGACATCAAAATCAAAATCAGCGGCTGTATGAACGGCTGTGGGCAGCACAGTGCAGCCAATATTGGTTTTCACGGCAGTTCTATCAAAAATGGCAAATTAGTCCTTCCCGCTATTCAGGTATTGTTGGGCGGAGGCTTTAATGGCGCAGGTGAAGGAGCTATGGGAGACAAAGTAATAAAACTCCCTACCAAGCGTGGGCCAGCGGCTTTGCGGGCGTTGTTGCAAGATTATGAAGCCAATGCTTATGAAGGCGAGTATTACAACGATTATTTCTTACGCCAAGGTAACAAATATTTCTACGCTTTGCTCAAGCCTTTGGCTGACCTAACGACAGTGACCAGCAACGATTATATAGATTGGGATCATGATACACCTTTCCAGACCGAAGTAGGGGTAGGTGAGTGCGCCAGTGTTCTGATTGACCTAGTTGGGACTACTCTCATCGAAGCCCAAGATAAATTGCTTTGGGCGCAAGAAACCCTCGGAAAAGAAATTTGGGCTGATGCTATTTATCACGCTTATAATGTATTTGTGACGGGAGCGAAAGCGTTGTTGGTTGCGAAAGGTGTGGCAACCAACACTCAGTACGGCATAGTACGCGATTTCGATGAGCATTTTGGGGCAGAATTTGGATTTGATACCCAAAAAGCGTCAGTCGGTTTTGAACCGACCGACGCTTACCAATCAGCAGAGTCGTTTAAAGAATTAGTGTTCAGTATCAATAAAAATGAACCTACCGAAGTTTTTGCCCAATATTTTGTAAATGAAGCAGAGAAGTTTTTGAGCCAAGTAAATGACATACGCCAAGCGCAATTAGCAGAAGAAGAGGAGCCTGCTTTGGCGTTGGTAGAATTTGGAAAAGATAGTTAAAAGTATGAAAGTCACTCTAATAGGTGCGGGGCCAGGTGATCCTGATTTGATAACTCTAAAAGGTATCAAAGCCCTTAAAAGTGCCGATGTTGTATTGCACGATGCTTTGGCAAGCACTGATTTGTTGGATTACTGTAAGTCCAATTGTGTGATTGTCAATGTAGGCAAACGTTTTGCGCAGCACAGCTGTAACCAAGATGTAATTAATCATCTTATTGTCGACTATGCCCAACAATATGGTCATGTGGTGCGGCTTAAAGGTGGTGACCCTTTTATTTTTGGACGTGGTTATGAAGAACTGGAGTTTGCCCAACGTCATGGAATCGAAGTAGAAGTTGTACCAGGGATTTCAAGCAGCTATGCTGTGCCAGCTTTAGCGGGTATTCCGCTTACTACGCGGGGCATGAGTGAAAGTTTTTGGGTGATTACGGGTACAACCAAAGACCATAATTTGTCAAATGATTTGTCGTTGGCAGCGCAGTCATCAGCTACGGTTGTAGTGCTGATGGGAATGCACAAGCTCCCCGAAATCGTGGAGACTTTTGCCCAACTCGGAAAAATAAATTTGCCTGTAGCCATTATCCAAAATGGTACTCGCTCCGATGAAAAAATTGTAACAGGTAAAGTCGGAAATATTTTACAACTGGCTCAGGCCGAAGGTATTGGTTCCCCTGCTATTATCGTAATCGGGAAAGTGGCTCAACTGGCCGATAAAGTAAAAGAAATAACCCAATTAGCTGATTATTAACCCACTCTTAATGTAGTGCCCAAGCCTCCGTTGAAAGATGGAGGCTTTTTTAGTACAAATGGCAACTTTACTACTTAAAACGGGGTTGATTTTATAGATACTTTTGTTCAACAAATGTCAATTTGCTTTGAAAACTATCTCTACTGATCCCTACGCGGCCCTGCGCTATCCCGAATTTGTCAACCTAATTACGGCCAATAGCCTCATCACAGCGGCTATTATGATTCAAGAAGTAGTAGTCGGCTATGAACTTTATAAACTTACCCACGACCCACTTTCCTTGGGTTTTATTGGCTTGGCCGAAGCACTACCCTATATTTCTATTGCGTTGTTTGGAGGGCATTATGCTGATCGTAAAGACAAGCGGGTAATGATGCAAATTAGCCAAAGTGTGATACTGTGCTGTTCATTGGGATTGATATGGGTGATGTATCCAGAGCATCGTTCCCATTTTTCAACAACTTCTCTGTTGTTGATTGTATATGGGATTTTGGCTATTATAGGTTTTGCCAAAGGGTTTTATTCTCCAGCCTCTTCTTCCATGAAAGCTTTTTTGACTCCCCGCGAGGTATATTCAAATGCAGCTACATGGAGCAGTACATTCTGGCAGGTGGGGGCAATAGCTGGGCCAGGTATTGCAGGGTTCTTGTATGCCTATTTTGGCCTCACCAATACATTATGGGTTGTGGTGGCTTTGTTTGTGATTGGTCAGGGGCTTTTGGCGATGATTTCTAAAAAACCAATCCCCGAAACGGCAGGGCCAGCCATTGATGTTTGGCAAAGTATCAAGGAAGGTATCAAATTTGTGTATGAAAAGAAAATCCTTTTTTATGCTACTTCGCTTGATTTAGCAGCGGTGCTTTTCGGCGGGGTCATTGCTATTTTGCCTGTATTTGCCGAAGATATTCTGAAAGTAGGGGCTGAAGGGCTTGGTATTATGCGGGCAGCGCCATCAGTGGGAGCAGTGTTGACTGTTTTCGCAACAGCCTACTATACGCCTACCCGAAACGCTTGGCGAAATATGCTCATTGCCGTAGCTGGTTTTGGCGTAGCTACATTGGTTTTTGCTATTTCGACTAACTTTTGGTTGTCAGTGCTTATGCTCTTTCTGACAGGTGCTTTTGATGCCATTAGTGTAGTGATACGTCAAACGATTTTACAGGTTGTCCCTCCTGACCATATGCGTGGACGAGTGATTGCGGTCAATAGCGTTTTTATTAGCTCTTCCAATGAAATCGGCGCTTTTGAATCAGGTCTTGCTGCCAAATTGATGGGGACAGTGCCATCTGTGTTATTGGGTGGCGGCCTTACAATGGTGATTGTGACTTGGGTATGGCTGCGCTCTAAAGAGTTGTTTGGTGTGAAATTAACTTGAGAAGATAATTCTTAGGGTTTTTAAACATTTTAAGCAACTATCAAGTTATGCACCTATCGTTTCTAAATTTATTTTCGGTGCGCGATAGTAAATTCAATATACCCCTTCGACAACGCCCAGGTCTTGAGTCTGATGACTATTATGTGGATAAAGACACAGGTTTTTTGGTGTTTACAGAAATCTACCACAAAAAGCGGGGATATTGCTGCAAAAGCGGCTGCCGTCACTGCCCCTATGGGTTTAGAAAAGAGAAAAGCTAATCCACTACCACGCTTTGTACTTTCATGGCCTTGGTTAGTTGGCGAAGCTGTTCTATATATTCTTTCTCCAAACTCCAAGCCGAAAGCGAATCTTCCAAGAGTTGATAGCTCCAGTTTTTTACTTTAAACTCTAATTTTTTGAGTTTGCTTTCAAAAGCCCTGAGTTCCGATTCGTTGGCTTTCTTCTGGACAATCTGAGCGCAGAGCAATAGGTATTCAGCCAAAATCTTTTCGTCGGGCTTGTAGTTGTCTTGATTGAGGCCATACATGTATTCATAGGCTTTGTCAGGCTGTTCGCTCAAAAGATAGACCTCAGCTGCACTCATTTGTACCATAGGAGGTTGGTTTCGCACCATTTCATACATGCCGATGGCCTTGTCAAACGCTGCCCCACTTTTTCCCGAAGTAGGACGATATAGTTTATACCACACGCCAAGACGCCCCCACAAGTTAGGGGCAAAAAGTTTGTAGTCTTCGACCATCATTTCGTAGTCTTTAATAGCTCCCAGCGAATCGCCCAGCCGCCACTTGGCTTGCCCCCGAAAATCTATCATAGGAGCGACAGGTAACCCACGTTGGGCGGGGCGGGCGGCCTCTTTGATAGTTTTAAAATAACTGTCAATGACGACTGTGAGGCTATCTACTGCACGACGGTACTGATGGGAATGAAAATAAAAACGCCCCCAAAGCTCAGTGGCCCAGCGTCCTTCTGTAACATCAATACGCTCTACTTCTTTCATATAGCTGACAAACTTTGGTATGTCGCCTGTATTCATTTTTTGTCTTGCCTGATTGAGATATGCTCGCGCCATTTCTTTGGTATCTGGAAAAGGCTTCGGGACATCAATCCCCATTTCTTCACCAATAAGTAATCTTTCTTCAAATGAACTGTAATTCATCAAAACAGGCGGTAATTTGTTATTAAACAAGGCGAGTTGTTTGATGCCCTTGGTCTTGAACCAATCCGTAGGGAGTTGAGTGAGTTGATTACTCCCCAATTGTAAATTCGCAAGTTGGGTATCGTGCCATCCCGTCATGGGAATTGAATCTAATTGGCAATTGCTCAGGTTGATTGTGAGCATGGGCAAACGAAACTGCTGTATAGTAGGCCACAGTGTTTTCTCTCCCAAAGAGGGATTACCCATCAAATCAAGCGTAGAAAGTTGTTGGCAATTAACCAAAGCTATCGGTAAAGACCGCAATTGGTTATGGTTTTTCACTGGATATTTTGTCTCAATTTCAGACCGAACTGGTGGATTTTGATAGCTTGCGCTGTTTTGAACACTTAGAAACTTCAATTGCCGCAATTTTCCGAGAGTAGTAGGCAAGCTGGTCAATGCACAATTGCTCATCTTCAAGTAACTTAGGCTATCACAATCACCTATCGTTTCAGGAAGTTGGGCGAGAGGGTTATTGAATAGATTCAGATTCGTAAGACGCTTTAATTTCCCTATCGAATTGGGTAAATTTTTCAATTCATTACCCGACAGTTGGAGTTGCTGTAGCTGGCTACAATCTCCTATATTTTTGGGTAGCTCTTTCAGACGATTGAAGCTTGCATCCAAATAAGCTAATTTTTTCAACTTCGTCAAGGCGTTTGGTAAAATGCTCAATTCGTTGTTTCCCACATATATGTACCTTAATTCTGGAGAATTAAAGATTTCATCAGGAAGCTCATCCAAGAGATTCTGAGCTATATACAGTGCTTCCAGTTTTAACAATTTACTAATGGACTTCGGTAGCTGCTTCAATTGATTATTGCTCACCGTTAAAGACTTCAGTTGGGTCAATCGTCCCAAATCCGGCAACTCTTTGAGACGGTTGTTAGAAAGGTTGAGAGACTCCAATTCCACTAAATTTTCGATGCCTTTAGGAAGGTTTTCGCCCAGTACATTTCCAAGGTCTAGAAATTTTAATTGAGATGATTCTACCAATCCATCGGGGATACCTTCCCAACGATTTTTTTGTAGTGAATCTGTATATAAACTGGTAATGGTCAGATGTTTGAGGTTAGGTAGTCGCAGTTTGATTTCGGGCAAAGGAGGTTGTATTTGCAGATTCATCAAACTTAGTTTTTCTACACTCGGCGCTTTATTGATTGATTCGAAGAATATATTTGAGTCAGCTACTTTGCAGTTGTTGATAATCAAGATTTGCGTAGAAGGGTTTAGGGTCATTAAATAAGATCCTTTGAGGGCAAAATTATCAATCTGTAACGATTTCAGCGATGACAGTTTGGCTAAGATGGGTTGTATATCGGATAAGGCGCGTCGGTTTGGGTTATTATACAAAGCACTGAATTGTAAATATTCAAGCGATGAAAGTTCGCTCAACCATTCGGGCAAAGTCATCAAAAAAGGAACAGATAAAGAAAGAGATTTAAGGTTCTTACAGTTACGGATTTCGTTGGGCAGCGCAGTAATATTGTTAGGAAAGGATAATTGCAGGGTCTCTAAGGCTTTCATCTCTGGTAAAGCCTGCCACAGAAATGATGTATTGAACTGATGATGTGTTAGGAAACTAACTCCTTTGAGGTTAGTCAACTTACTAATATTCTTGGGTAGGTAAGCCGAGTTATTGTAACTTGTGATAATCAGGTATTGTAATTTGGGTAAAAGGCTTAATTCTTCAAAAGTTTTTATCATCTTGACTGAATCGGCTGATAACACCACCGTTATTCTTTCGACTTCAGTAAAAGGAGCTAACGAACTCCCTCTGCCCGTTTGATATAAACTAAGTGCTTTCACCGTTTTGCCAGCTTTCACATCATTGAGAGCCGTTTCGTAGTCAACATTCTGAAAAGCATTGAATTTCTCCAGATAAGGATTTCCCCACTCTTGGGCAATGGAAAACTGGAATAAGCACGTAAAAAAGAGGAATAAATAATAACGTGGCATAATCAAAGAGGCTTTTTGTCAAAGATAAAAAAATCTTTTCTACTCCACCAGCCGCCGCAACTCATTGAGTTTTAGCAAGGCTTCAATTGGCGATAACGCGTTGATGTCTAAGGCTTTGAGTTTCGATTTTAGCTCTTCGATTTTTGGGTCTTGCGGTTCAAAAAGCGTCATTTGGTAGTTCACTTTTGGCATTTCTTTCACGGCTTTGGTGGTTTCTTGCTTTTGGTGGCTTTTTTCGAGGCTATGCAAAATGTCGTTGGAGCGCAGCACAATCTCCTGCGGCATTCCTGCCATTTGCGCTACGTGAATCCCGAAGCTGTGCTCGCTACCACCTTCTTTGAGTTTACGCAAGAAAATCACCTTATTGCCTACTTCTTTTACCGCCACATTGTAGTTTTTGATACGTGGAAAGTCTTCGGCCAGTTGGTTCAACTCGTGGTAATGTGTGGCAAAAAGCGTTTTGGCACGGTGGCGGGGGTGATTGTGTAAAAACTCCGCAATACTCCACGCAATACTCACCCCATCGTACGTACTCGTTCCGCGTCCGATTTCGTCCATTAGTACCAAACTCCGTTCGCTCAAATTGTTGAGAATACTGGCGGTTTCGGTCATTTCTACCATGAATGTACTTTCACCCCGACTCAGGTTGTCGGAGGCCCCTACGCGGGTAAAGATTTTGTCCACCAATCCAATCTCAGCTTCCGTAGCTGGTACGAAGCTCCCCATTTGCGCCATCAGCACAATGAGGGCAGTTTGACGGAGCAGGGCCGATTTTCCTGCCATATTTGGCCCTGTAATGATGATGATTTGCTGCGTTTCATCGTCCAAATACAAATCGTTGGGCACGTAACTTTCGCCCAATGGCAATTGCTGCTCAATCACGGGATGGCGGCCTTCTTTGATTTTGAGCGATTTATCGTTGGTGATTTGAGGCTTGTGGTAATTGTTCTTTTTGGCAATGACCGCAAACGACGCCAACGCGTCCAGCACCGACACAATCCGCGCATTTTGCTGTACGGCAGTCACATAATCGTTGGCGGTGATAATCAAGTCGTTGAAAATACGCTGTTCGATGACAAATATTTTTTCTTCGGCACTCAAAATTTTGTCTTCGTACTCCT
>JBDHXS010000042.1:0-17788 GCA_039810845.1 Runella sp.
GAAAGAAACGAAACTTGGTAACGTAGAAAGTGTAAAATTACAGAATGATTGCTTGCTGAAGTTACAGCGACAATTGCTATCGGTAGCCGAAGTATGGATAACAAAAGGATGTAATGAAAACGAGTTAAAGGGTTTTATAAATTGGCTTTTAGCAGGCTATTCTAACCATGCTTTTGTTCAAAATGAAGAAGTATTTAAGAGGCAATTGACCGAAATAAATGACAACGAAGGTGCTTTGGTTAGCATATTAGCAGAAGCTAATTTATATGATATAGGAGCTATCAGACAGGAGTTGGAATCAATTTTGTTTGACTTTAAATTTACTTCTTCCAAGCTCAACTTTCTCAAAAAAGCGATTACTGATGAAAAATTTAATCAAACAATTGTTATTGCTCCCAAATGGCAAGCCGAACTACTAAAAGCCCATTTTACTGCCAATTTTAAGGTTATAATTTTGACTAACAGGGAGTTACGAAAGGTTTTAAAAAATAAACCTGATGAATTTCTGAATCAAGAAACCAAAGGGCTATTTAAAAACAAGCGACAAATCATTATCCCGCACGTTTCGATTGACTATCAGCATACTGATGGGCCACTAAGGCATTATCAATGGTATCAATTAGCTCGTCAAATGGGACACTTGAAATTTCTATTTTATGAAGGGATAGAAGACGGTAGAGCAAAATTGTTTGAGGTATTAGATGAGCGAGAGCATCGTTATCGTATGACACACGCTGATCGTTCTACTTTTATACCAAGTTGGAATTTCGAATGGCCAAAAATTCAAGAAAACCAATTAGAAATGAGGACGGAGATAGAAACAGTTTTGGAAGAAGTACCTACCCAAATAGAGGAGATAGAAAAATATCAAAAGAAACTGAACGAGTATTTTAATAAGTATTTTGGTGTTTGGGAAAATGTTAAAAAATTACCTAAATCCTTGAAAATAAGTGATGAAGAGGGAGAAACGATTGATACTAAACAGCCTAAATCAGTACTTTCAAGAACAAAATATCGACTTTGGTTCGATGGAAAAGAGTATGAAGATTGGGGTGAAAACGAGCTAATTGGTAAAAAGACAGACGGACTTTGGAAGGCGGTAAGGGTAGTTGAACTTACCCAAAATGATACAATCTTGGATTTTAGTCTAACGCTCGAAAACGCTTGGGAGGCACTCAAAACAATACCCGAAGCCGCTGAAAGTATCCAAGAAGTAAAATGGGCAAGCAGAGAATGGCGTGATTGGCTGAAACATAGTTTTCAAAATTATTTACACAGACTTAAATGCACAGATGAAGAAGCACTAACTACTCTTTCTGAAAAACTTAATATTTCTGTTGATCGTACAAGTGTTAAGCGCTGGATGAATGAGAAGCAAACTGAATATTTCTTTCCGCGACGTATAGATGACTTAGATAAAGTACTTGATTTGAGAATAAGGCAGACATTGCCTGATAAAAAGCCAGAAATGGAAGCAAAAGCGGAAAGGATTAAAGCCTCTCGTGGGCGTTCAGCAGGCTTTAGAGAGGTTATTACTAAACTCAAAATAGAGCTTACCTATTGGATTTTGAAAAAAGAGAAAGGTGATATTTTAGGCCGATTAGAGGAAAAGCATATCTCGACGTTAGTCCAAACTGAAACAAGTCGTAGCATTATAAAAATCGAAAAACTTGACACTACTAATGACACCATTTAAACCACGTGATATTTTTAAGGAACGGTTGCGTCAAGCACTCATAGGCCCTGGGGCTGACCTTTGGGAGCTACAAAACGGTGCAGAAGTAGCCAAAAAGCTAATTGACAATGCGGTAAACCAAGCAAATAGCACTGATTTGCAAATAGATGAACAAGAAATTTTAAGCAATTATCCTTTACAAGTCTATTATTCCGCAGTACTTTTCCCTGAGAGAAAAAGAGATGAAAACGACACACAAGGTGGAAACGATGAGCAAGCTGTGAGTAACTTAGAAGATGGTAATGATGAACAAAACGAACAAGAAGATAGCCCAAAAGAATCAGCAGGAAAGGACGAAGAATTGGGAGAATTAGCAAGTGACAACAAGCAAGAAAATACAACAAAAGATACTACTGAAGCAAACAGCTATTTCCCTTCAAATTTTGGCCTCACCTTTTGTGTACCGCAAGAAACTAAAACGATTCTAGTTGTTTTCATGGCAGGGCTTTATGAAAATATTGAAAGTAAATGGTTAGAAAGAAAAGTTTCGATAACCAAACATGATTTTGAGGCTTTACAGAACAATCCTCAATTCCCATTCAAAGATGAAATTTGGTACGAAGGCGACGAGCAAAGAGGGTATATGTTTCTGCAAGCTAATTCAAATACCACAGCCACGCGTCTAAGAGAGAGACTACGCACATTTGAAAAGAACGAAGGAGATAAAAGCGAAATAGGTTTAAGTCGTTTTCGGTTATTGATTTCAGGGCGAGCATATAAGCGTCAACAACTTAAAAGAGAAATAACCCTGAATATTGAAGAAGATGCTGAAATTGAGGTATTTACCCAAAAAGGAAAAATAATAGCCAAATGTTTTACGAAAGTTTATGATTACCGAGGGAATAAGTATGTGAAAGTCATCTTGAAAAATACTTTTGAGCCACATCCTAAAAATAAATTTTCCTTTGCCAATGAAGTGCTCAATCAAAAAACCTTTTTCCAGGTAGGTATTCAAGTTAAGACACCCTTGCTCCCCTATAAAAGTTATGCGTCTGAAAATCCGTTTGATGAAGAAGCTGAAATAATTGATTTTCAGTATCGAGCAGTAAAAAACTATGGGATAGGTCATGGGTGTGCGGTACAGTGGGAACAGCCAGAAAACCCGCAATGGATAGAAACCACCTTTCTACCCGAAGTAAAAATACCCTCCGTTACCAATGCTTTCCGCTCTGAAACCAGACATTTGGAGCCAGTAGCAAGGCTAAAAAATCTATCGGTTTGGACTGATTGGAGCAAAGAAAAAATCATTGAACAGCTCCATGCTTTTGTAGATGCCTACAAGGATTGGATTGATACAAACCAAAATCCAGAGGTGGGAAAGTACCCTGACAAGCAGAAAATCACTGCAAAAATCATTGAAAAACAGCGAATGAATGCCGACCGACTTCGCCGTAATGTTGAATTGCTGTCCACTAATGATGATGTATTCCGTTGTTTTCAATTGGCCAATACCGCCATGTTGATTCAAATGATAATTTCGATAGACAAGCGGTTTGGGAAAGAAGAAAAAGAGTGGGCAGAAATCAAAACGTATCTATCTGATGACGAAAAATTGTATCAGAGCCTTGATTTTTTAAAAAATTATGAAAATCCAATCGCTTATCGTCCGTTTCAGTTAGCCTTTTTGTTGTTGAACCTCGAATCTATGGTTGATTTGGAAGCCTCCGACCGCCGCGAAATAGTGGATTTGATTTGGTTTCCGACGGGTGGGGGCAAAACAGAAGCCTATTTGGCTTTGACAGCCTTTACTATTCTTTGGCGCAGATTGCAGCACCCCGACAACTACGAAGGCGTTTCGGTCATTATGCGCTATACATTACGTTTGCTCACCTCGCAGCAATTTGAACGTGCAAGTCGGCTTATCGCAGCCCTCGAATTTATGCGCCGTAAACAAACAGAATTGAGTGTTCCGTTGGGGGATAAACCCATCACGATTGGAATGTGGGTTGGTTTGGCTACTACACCGAATAAGTTAGAAATAGCGCAAAAGAAAATAGGTAGGGCAAAAGACGATAAAATAGATTCAATAAAGGGGGCTGTAAATCAATTAAACAATGAACTTAAAAAAGGGAAATTGATCAATAACGCCGACGCTGCCTACCGTTACAACGTTTTCCAAATTTCAGCGTGCCCGTGGTGTGGCTGTAAAACCATTACCAAAAATGAAGAAGGGGAATTTGCACATGGCTATTCTGCGGACGACAAAAAGTTTGGTATCAAGTGCCGCAACAAAAAATGTGAATTTAATGAAGCCATGCCTGTTGATGTTGTAGACGAGTCGCTTTATAAAAACCCACCCACTTTACTATTTGCTACGGTAGATAAATTTGCACAGTTAGCCCATATACCCGAAGGTCACGTTTTCTTTAATTCGCTGAAAGAAAATGGCTTGCCACCAGATTTGATAATTCAGGATGAGTTACACCTGCTCAACGGGCCGTTGGGGTCGGTGGTAGGTTTGTTTGAACTGCTGGTTGAACGCCTTTGCACCAAAGGTCGCCACATTCCCAAAATTATTGCTTCTACGGCTACTACCCGTAATACCGACTATCAAATAAAAAGCCTGTATGGTGGGCGTAAAGTCAATGTCTTTCCGCCGCAGGGCTTGCTGGCAACCGATAATTTTTTCTCTCAAACCACTACTGAAAGTAAACGCCTGCATGTAGGTTTCATGCCGACAGGAAAAACGATGCTTGATACCCAAGCCAATCAGGTACTTCCAAATTTACTTTTGGCGCGGGTATTGCTCAAAAATAGGATTGCTGATGAGGATTTCTCAAACTACTGGACGATGGTTTCGTATTACAACAGTCTTAAATCGGTCGGGAAGATTTACAATAAAGTAGGGGGTGAAATCAGCGACACGCTGCGACAGTTGCATAATCAATTGATTTTGAACGAGTTGACCTACAATTTTTATGGCCTCACTGATCGCACCCAAGAACTAACAAGCCGTGTAGAGAGCAGCAAAATTAAAAGTGTGCTGAAAGAATTAGAAGCGGATTTCAGCTTACATGAAGGCGAAAATAAAAGGAAATATGTAAATGATACGGTGGACTTGGTACTTGCCTCCAATATGTTTTCAGTGGGAATTGACATTGGTCGTCTTAACGTCATTCTGATGAATGGGCAACCTAAAAACATTGCCGAATATATACAAGCATCGAGCCGAGTGGCACGTACACACGAGGGAATTGTTATTAATTTGCTTGATGGTAACTTATCGCGCGAGCGTTCCTATTTTGAAAACTATGTTCCATTTCATCAAGCCTATTATCGCTTCGTTGAACCCCTTACGGTTACGCCTTTTACCGAGGTTACCTTCAATAAAGTGCTTAACTGTATCTTAATCACGTATGTTAGACAGGTACAAGGTAAAAACAAAGATGGTAGTGCAGAACAATTCGATGGAAACGTTGAAGAACTAATAGAATTGGTTAGGGAAAGAATTCCTTCGCCTCAGTTGAAGGATAAAGCTCAATTGATTTTGGGGAATTTGGTAGCTGATTGGTACAAAGTGGCAAATAGTGGACTCAAATATAAAGGTCAACTTATTAAAAAAGATAGTCCAGAACACGATAAGTGGGCCATTATGCAGTCAATGCGCGAAGTAGATACCACCAGTGTGATTAAAATTAGCCTTGTAAATCTCATTGAAGAAAATGATGAAGAACAAATACAAACAGAACAGTAACAGTTCTCAAAACCATAGTTCAAAAAGCGTTTACGACGAAGTACCCACTCGAAAATTGATTTCGGCTTATGGGGGTGTAGGTTCTGTGATTGAAACCCGTCGAGGTTCTATTTTAATCCAACCATTTAACAAATGGCCTTATTTTCAGAAGAGTAACAAGGAAAAATGGGTAAGGATTGAAGATAAACGATTACTAAATCGGTTGAAATTGCTTTTTAAAAATGTATCTGAACTCATCGCAATACCTCAAAACCAAATTGACGATTTTCAAGAGCCAAACGACAAAATTTCAGTCGTAACGGGTGAGTATTTTCCCAGATGGATGTTTTCGCCCAAATCACATCGGTTTGATATTTTAGTAAACTGGGTTACGAATTGGCAATTTCGTGCAAAAGGTAATGATAAAGACAAGATTAACCCTATAAAATGCTGGAAAAGCTATCTTGATGCGATAAACGACAACAAGAAAAAAAAATTTTATGAGTTAGAACAAGTACGTTTCATCATGATTTCATCCAGTGGCAAAATAGCTGATGTCCCTTGGGATTATTGGGTTTTTGGAGAAATAGAAAAGAAACAGGGAGGCGATGAAAATGATGAAGAAAACGAGAAAGATAAAGGACTTATTCGATTAAATTTCAAGGCCGAAATACCACAAAATGTCTATTATGAATACCATGTTTCAGACAAGATAAATGATTTTGCGGGTATTTCTATTCGAGTTTTTGATGCTAAAACTGAAAAAGAAATCAAACGGAGAACCTTACGCGGTTTGCTTGGTTTGAGAGTTTATGAATCTGAATATTGCCCACAAGGACAAGGAAAACCTGAACCAGATGGTGTTTGGAAAGTGGTTATTCGAAGCAGTAATAGCGTCTATTATCCCAACATTATTAATAGTCTATACCTACCTGATGACAAAAGTGAGGTGCTATTTCATGAAAGTGAGGTTGACTTTATAAAGAAAAAAGTTGCCCGTGGACGTGCTGTTCAACAAATCGCGGAAGACTTGGAAGATGATAAAAGTGTAAAAAAGCAGCCTGAAGATATTCAATTGTTGATTGATAACGATTATGTACAAAAGTTTGATGATACATTAGGCGAAAGATTAGAGGAAGATTACCGACGCAATGAATACAACTTCATCACGAGTAAAGAAAAATTTTATGAGCACTCAGAAAGGTGGCTGACGATCGAACCGCTTGATTTTCAATATACAGGCATCAAAAAAGTGTATGCGCTTGACCGCTTAAAAATGACTTCGGTACAGCCCTCGTACACGCGCCAAGAACCAATAGACCGAGATACCTTTTTAGGGGAAGATACCGCCAAAGGAAGGCTTGGGGCTATAATTAAGAAGAAATACACACATGGTTGGCGTGCAGATAGTATCAAATACTTTCCTGCCGTAGAGAGTTTTGGAGAAGGGGTTTTCATAGATTTTGATGTAAATGCCATTGCAAAATGGCAAAAAGACTATGATACAGAAGTTAATGAGCGAATAGGTTGGATTCAAAAAAACTTTGACGAGAACAAATTAGACCAAAAAAAGCGGAAAGTCACCGCTAAATTTGTCCTGATTCATACTTTTTGCCATTTAATAATCAAAGAATTAGAGTTTTTGTGCGGCTATCCAGCCAGCTCACTCCAAGAACGGCTCTACATCAGTGATGACATGAGCGGCTTTCTAATTTATACGATTGCAGGTGCAGAAGGAAGCTATGGAGGTTTAGTTTCGTTGGTGAGAAGCGAACAGTTCAAAAAATTGATTGATTCTGCCCTGTATCGTGCCAAAGATTGTGCGTCAGATCCCATATGCTATCATACTGACCATCAAGGACAAGGTATCGGAGGAACTAACTTGGCTGCTTGTTTCTCTTGTGCATTACTGCCCGAAACCTCCTGTGAAGAATTTAATCGGTTTTTGGACAGAAAGGCAGTAATTGATCCAACGATGGGGTATTTCAAAAGTAATCTCCCTTAAAACAAAAACTTACTCAACTCACAATCAACGGCTTGGCAGTAAGACGAGTTTTCGGCATAATCAAGATTTTCAAGTAGATAACGGTGCCAAAGATTAAGTTTGTAGTCATACACAAATCCTTCTTTTACGTCGTACGTTTGCATCAATTCTTTCAGTTTTTGGGTATCTTTTTTAACACCTTGGGTATGGGTTATCTCAATGATGGCCTCCGTAAGTTCCGTTCCAGAATTCACCAACATAATATCAGGCGTAGGACTGGTTTGACCTTCATCAATCATCGTTTCAGGATAGGCAAACAGAGAAGTCTTGTCCTGTAAATACAAATTAGTCAAACCTGTTATCAGTTTGGCAATAATGGCTTGGTGAATCCGCGGCGCGTTTATTCTGACACAAACTATTTCATTATTCATCTTAAAACTATTTAAAATTGGCTATCGTCAATTGCACTTCAGCAATAATCATCGCTGATACACCCGCACATAGTCAATCTCATACTTGGAAGGAAATTGGGTAGCCGAAGGGTCGCCGCCATTATCGCCGCCGATGGCGAGATTCAGCAACATATAATGAGGTTGCATAAAAGGGTTTTTACCTGTGCCGTCGCGATTAATAGTTTCTGATAACTCAACGAAGTTGAGCAATTCACCGTCCACGTAAAGGCGAATGGCTTTTTCGTCCCAGTCCATACGCCATACGTGAAATTTTTTGCTCCAACGTCGGTCTTCAAAAGTCTCAATCGGCTTTTTGAGGTCACGCCATACGGCTTTGAATCGCGTTTCGCTTCCCCAAGCAAAGTTGGCCAATAGCATTCCCCGATAAAATTCCATAATATCAATTTCGCCATTGCGGGGCCATTCTCCCTCTACGCCCAATGTCCAGAAAGCAGGCCACAAGCCTGTCCGTGTATCAATACGGGCACGCATTTCAAAGCGTCCATACTTCCAACTGTGCAAGCCTGCCGTTTTTAGGCTGGAAGACGTGTATTCGATGGTTGGTCGGCTTTTTTTCCAATCTTGGCTATTGGCTTCATAATTAGGGTTAGGGCGGTTTTCACGGCGACCTTCGATGATGAGTTTACCTTTTCTACAATAAGCATTATCAGGCTGATACCACTGAAGTTCGTGATTTCGCACAAATCCTTTTTCAAACTTCCAATTGGCGGGATTAGGTGTTCCTTTTTCATTGAATTCATCCGACCAAACCAACCCCCAGCCTAAATACTTAGGTTTTTTTTGAGCGTAGGTTTGCTGACTTGACCAACCCAAAAGCAAAATACAAACAGTGATGTTTGTTAGAAACTCCATTGGATTACTTTTCTTCTGTGTCATTTGGTGCGAATTATGTTTAGCAAAATAGGTATGTTTTTAAATCAATAAAACTCATAATGGGAAAGATTTTACCTATTTGGATTTACTTTGTAGCTATTGCCGGCCTGACTTTGCAAAGTTGCACAACAAAGGTATTAACCAGTTAGAAAGAGTTAATTTTTATCATTCAAGTCTCTTTAATTAAGCTAAATAGTAAATAAATTCAGGGATTATTGGACTTTTTAGTTGTTCCCTTTTTTAGCAAAAATTTACAGGTTAGATTTGGGATAGAATCCTAAACTAACTTGTTTTTTGCATGAAAAAAATCATTACACTTCTCATCACGCTATCCGTCTTTTCCTCTACTTGGGCCCAATCACCTACTTTCCCCCGCAACGGGGTGTATGACGAACGCCCCGAAATGTACGCTTTCACCAATGCAACTATTTATGTAGATGCCCGTACAGTACTTGAAAATGCCACTTTGCTCATCAAAAACGGCATTGTGGTGGTGGCAGGGAAAGACGTACAAATTCCCGTAGGTACGGTCGTGACTGACCTAAAAGGTCGGCGTATTTATCCAGCTTTGATTGACATGGAATCTGACTATGGGATGCCCGAAGTCAGACGCGCCCAAGGAGGCGGACGCGGAACGCCTCCTCAAATTGAGTCCAACAAAAAAGGCGCTTATGGATGGAATCAAGCCATCAATTCTGAAACGGACGCGGGCAAATTATTTACAGTCAATAACTTAAAGGCTGACGAATTACGCAAAATGGGCTTTGGGACAGTACTGACACATCACCATGATGGCATTGTTAGGGGTAGTGGAGCATTGGTCAGTCTTTCATCGGAAGGTGACAATAGCGTCATTGTTCGAAGTCCCGTATCATCTCATTTCTCATTTAGCAAAGGATCATCTACCCAACAATACCCCAATTCGCCCATGGGGGCGATGGCGTTGTTGCGCCAAACCTACTATGATGCCGAATGGTACAAAACTACGGGTAAAAACATAGAGCATAATATTTCTCTGGAAGCTTTCAATGCGCAAAGTGCTCTCCCTGCGATTTTTGAAACTACTGATAAATGGAGTCTGCTTCGGGCTGATAAACTGGGGGATGAGTTTAAAAAGTAATATATTTTTCGAGGAACGGGTGATGAATACCAACGTATTGATGAGATAAAGGCTTCAGGCGGCTCGCTTATCGTACCCATGAATTTTCCTACTGCTTTTGATGTGGAAGATGCTTGGGATGCCGACAATGTAAGCTTGGCTGAGATGAAACATTGGGAAATGGCTCCTGCCAACGCTGCTACCCTCGAAAAATCAGGGGTCAACTTTGCCATTACATCAGCCCTGCTCAGAGCTAAAACGGATTTCTGGCCTAATTTGCGCAAAGCGATTGAGCATGGTTTATCAGAAACCAAAGCATTGGAAGCCCTCACATCGGTGCCAGCTGAGCTTCTGCAATGCAGCGACAAAGTGGGAAACTTAAAAACGGGTTCTTGGGCCAGTTTTATCATCACGTCGGGCAATTTATTCAATACCGATAACATCATCATTGAGAACTGGATTCGGGGTAAAAAATACATTGTCAATTCATTGGAGCAAGCCGATTTGCGTGCTACTTATCAACTTAATCTGAATTCGGAAAAAGGGAAACTTATTATCTCGGGCAAACCAGAAAAACCTGATTATCAAATTGTACTGAGCGATACTGTAAAGATTACGCCCAAAGTAACTTACCTCAACGACGTTATTTCTCTTAATTTTCAACCTGACAGAAAAATACCAGCTGCCACCACCCGTTTAACGGGCTACAAAGTGGGAATGGGTTTTAAGGGTACAGGAGAAAATGCCAAAGGTGAAGTCATTCAATGGACAGCTACTTTGACAGAACCACTTAAAGTGGCCGAAGTTCGTCGAGACACAGCACAAAAAACCGTTCTAAACGTAGGAAAACCTCTGTTCCCTTTTGTTGGTTTTGGAAACCCAGAAAAACCTAAAGCAGAAACACTTCTCATCAAAAATGCGACCGTTTGGACGAGTGAAGAGGCAGGAGTATTGCAAGGAACGGATGTATTGGTCGAGAATGGTAAGATTACTCGTATTGCAAAAAACATCTCCGCTCCCAACGCCCGCGTGATAGACGGATCTGGAAAACACCTCACAGCGGGAATCATTGACGAACATTCGCATATTGCACTTACTTCTATCAATGAAGGCGGGCAATCCAGTTCGGCAGAAGTGCGTATGAGCGATGTAGTTAACCCCGACGATATTAACATTTATCGGCAACTAGCAGGAGGCGTTACTATGTCCCAATTACTGCATGGTTCAGCCAACTCTATTGGTGGACAATCGGCGGTTGTCAAATTGAAATGGGGAAGCAATGTGTCTGAGATGTTGGTACCTGAAGCGCAATACATCAAATTTGCATTAGGAGAAAACGTCAAACAATCCAGCAGTCCCAACCCTACTGGGCGGTTTCCCCAAACGAGAATGGGAGTAGAACAGGTATTTTTTGATCATTTTATCCGCGCTCGCGAATATGAACGTGCTTGGGATTCTTACAATTCCATGAAAAACAAAATCGGAATTCCTGCACCGCGCCGCGATATTGAATTGGATGCCATTGCTGAAATCCTAAGCGGTAAGCGTCACATTACCTGTCATTCTTACGTACAGTCAGAAATCAATATGCTGCTGAAAGTGGCTGATTCATTGGGCTTTAAAGTAAACACATTTACACACATTCTGGAAGGGTATAAAGTGGCCGACAAAATGAAAAAACATGGATCTGCTGGGTCTTCTTTTGCAGACTGGTGGGCGTATAAAATGGAGGTAAAAGATGCCATTCCGTATAATGCCGCCATTTTGGCGAAAGTAGGTGTACTTACGAGTATCAACTCTGACGATGCCGAAATGGCACGACGCCTGAATCAAGAAGCGGCTAAAGCTGTGGAATACGGCGGCATTGCCGAAACGGAAGCGCTCAAAATGGTGACCATTAATCCCGCAAAAATACTTCATTTGGACAAACGTACAGGAAGTATCAAAGTGGGAAAAGATGCGGATCTGGTTTTGTGGAACAATCACCCACTTTCTATTTATGCCCGTCCAGACTATACCATTGTCGAGGGAACTATCTACTATTCAACCGACGGTGATGAAAAGCGTCGTGCAGAAGTAGAAAAAGAACGTGCTCGTTTGATTCAAAAAATGATTTCGGCCAAAACTGGAGGGGTAACTACGGTGCGTCCTGCGTTCCGCCGCCAACGGATGTGGCACTGTGAGGATGTGGAGGGAATGGTGGCAGAGGGGGAAGAAGAGCAAAAATAAGCGTTCAAACTCAAGAATTACGAAAAATGAAAAAACTAACTATATTTCTAAGCCTCATTTCTCTCGGCACATGGGCTCAAAACCCTGCTCCGGCTAAGCCTCAAACCAAGGCCATTGCTTTGATAGGGGGGACTGTACACGTTGGAAATGGAACCGTTATTGACAAGGGGGTCGTTGTATTTGACAAAGGCATTTTGACAGCTGTTGGAGATGCTAATACCACTTTTGACCGTAGCAAAACCGAGGTAATTGAAGTATCCGGCAAGCATCTTTATCCTGGACTTATCGCTATGGGAGCTACCACAGGTTTGGTCGAAATCAGTTCGGTACGCTCTACCATTGACAATCAGGAAACAGGCAGCCTCAACCCCAGTGTGCGTGCTTTGGTTGCTTACAATACCGATTCGGAAGTGATACCTACACTTCGCAACAACGGTCTGCTGTTAACCCAAGCCACGCCTCAGGGCGGTACGATTTCTGGTTCCTCCTCCGTCATGGAGCTTGATGGCTGGAACTGGGAAGATGCTGCTTTGAAAAAAGATGATGGATTATGGCTCACATGGCCTCCTTATTTTGCCCGTGAATTCAATTTTGATGATTTTTCGTTAAGCCTTCAAAGAAATACGCGTCGTCAGGAGATCATCAACAGTCTTACTCAGTTATTTTCAGATGCTCGTGCTTACAGTCAAATCAAAAATGTAAGTGTTACGAATCTCAAATTAGAGGCTTTGCGTGGGCTTTTCAACGGAAACCAAAGCCTTTATATCCGTGCCGACAACAGCAAAGATATCATTGAGGCCGTAAAATTTGCAAAACAACAAGGCGTCCAAAAAATCAATATTGTGGGGGCGGAAGATGCTTTGCGCATTGCCGATTTTTTGAAAGAAAACAATGTGCCTGTTGTATTGGGCGAGACTCATCGTCTTCCCAATCGTCAGGATGAACCAGTATATCAACCTTATCAATTGCCTGCACTTCTCCAAAAAGCAGGTGTCACTGTTGCTCTGAGTTATGGTGAGGCCTATTGGCGAACCCGTAATCTTCCGTTTGTAGCTGGTACAGCTGCGGGATTTGGAAACCTCGACCGGGAGGAAGCATTGAAGATGATTACTTCTACTCCCGCAAAATTGATGGGAATTGATAAGCTGGTAGGTACGCTGGAAAAAGGGAAAATGGCTACGCTCGTGGTTTGTAAAGGTGATATTTTGGATATGCGTTCCAACGGCATCGAACAGGCTTTTATCAGAGGTCGTAAAACCGATCTCGACGATCGTCAAAAACGCCAGTATCGCAAGTATGCGGATAAATACGAAATCGGAGAGAGATAGTCCACAGTTGGTAGTAAACAGTCCACAGTTGATTTGGGCAAATCAGTTGGCTAACAATAACATAGATACTGTAATCAGAAAAAATGGGCTACAGCTATGTATTTTTATTGCCAACTGGAGACTGCTTACTGTGGACTGGATTGATTAATACGTTACCCACGTATCTTTTCCACCGCCACCCTGCGAAGAGTTGACCACCAACGAACCTTTACGCAACGCAACGCGTGTCAATCCACCAGGGATAACATTGATACCATCTCCATAAAGAATGTAAGGGCGCAAGTCCACGTGACGGCCTTCGGCATGGTCATCTACAATACATGGCACTCTTGACAGCGAAATCACGGGTTGCGCGATGTAGTTGCGCGGATTTTCTTTGACTTTGGTACGGAAAAGCGCATGTTCTTCCTTGGTTGCCTTGGGGCCAATCAACATCCCATAGCCACCTGCTTCATTGGCTTCTTTTACTACCAAATTTTCAATGTTTTCTAATACGTATTTCAAATCGTCATCTTCACGGCAGATATAAGTACGAACGTTAGGAATAATAGCTTCTTGATCTAAGTAATACTTAATAATTCGAGGCACATAAGCATAAATTACTTTGTCATCGGCTACGCCTGTACCTGGTGCATTGGCAAGAGCCACGCGGCCTTTTTTGAATACGTCAAAAATCCCTGGAATGCCAATAAGCGAATGAGGGTTAAATACTTGAGGGTCAAGAAAAGTGTCATCTAAACGGCGATAAATCACATCTACGATTTCAAAGCCGCGCGTAGTTCGCATTTTGACATAACCACCCGACACCACCAAATCGCGGGCATCAACCAACTCTACGCCCATTTGTTGAGCCAGATAAGAGTGTTCAAAATAGGCTGAGTTATAGATTCCGGGTGTCAAAACGACGATATTAGGGTCGGGTCGGTCAGCAATGAATTTGAGCATTTCAAACAACCGTGCTGGATAATCAGACACAGGCCGAACGCCAGTACGTGCCAGCACTTCGGGGAAAATCTGCTTAGAAAGTTCTCGATTTTCGAGCATATAGGATACCCCCGACGGACAACGAAGGTTGTCTTCTAAAACCATAAATTGGCCATCATCGCCGCGAATCAAGTCTGTTCCTGTGATATGGCACCAAATACCTTTGGGTGGTTTTAGGCCGCGGCAAGCTTCCAAATAACATTTAGAAGTTTCTATCAAATCTCGCGGTACAATTCCGTCTTTTAGGATTTTTTGGTCGTTATAAATATCATCAATAAACATATTTAAGGCCGTAATTCGCTGAATCAGACCTTGTTCTGTTCTGTTCCAATCATCACCTGTAACTACCCGAGGAATAATATCAAGTGGCATGATGCGTTCTGTACCTTCTCCTTCCGAATACACATTGAACGTAATTCCCATAGACATCAGAGCGCGTTCGGCTGTATGCTGACGGTTCATCAGTTCGGTTTGGTTCAATTGCTCGACTCGCTGCTTAAAAGCTTCGTAACCAGGACGGATTTTGCCATCGGGCATAAACATCTCGTCATAGAATTTTTCGGTGTCGTAGTTTTTGAAAGAAAATTGCATAATGGTGAATATCGTTGGTGAGTTATTTGTTTTGCCGAACAAGATATGGACAAATCACAAATTTTACCAAATTTTATGCTGATTTTTATTAAAATGGTTTAGTATTACTTTATAAGTTTCTGAAATTGTACCATTATATCGTACTTTATAAATTCTTTTTACGTTATTTCGAGGGAATAAATAATTGCCATTTATTAATTTCTTTCCTTTGTCCTTAACACCTTCTTTCTTAACGCTTAATCTGGAATTTTGGGAATGTTACACCGCATTTTTATTGTAGCTATTGGAATATTAAGTTGTATTTCAAGTCAGGCCCAACATTGGTTGGGACTATCTTCCAGTAACTACGCTGGTACCAACGCCCTTTTTCTCAATCCTGCCCATGCCGCTGACTCGCGCCATAAATTATATGTCAATCTCGTGGGCAATGATTTTTTTCTCATCAATAACTACCTTCGCTACGATGCCCCCTATTCGTTTTTAAGCCTTATCACCAATAGTGTTTCCAAAAAATATCGAAGCGAGCGCGGCCTTATTATATGGAGGGATACCTACTACGCCGAACGACTCAACGGCCAACCGAAGCATTTTCACATGGGAGGCGACCTGCGCGGCCCTTCCTTTTTATATTCGTTCAAAAACAATCGCTTTGCCGTAGCACTCACGAGTCGAGGACGATACTTGCTAAACATGACCAATGTATCGGAAGAAACGGCACGAGTGATTCGATACGGAACTGATTTGGCAGAGCTACAAAACAAACGTTATGCCAATCAAACGGCCAAACTTTCGACCAATGGTTATATAGAGTTAGGGGCGACTTTTGGGGCAGTATTGATGGACTATGATGAGTCTTTTCTTAAAGTAGGAGCTACTGTCAAGCGGGCTGTGGGTGTTTACAACGTTCATGCAGACTTAGAAAATGCTAGTTATAGGGTATTGGTCGAAAGCCTTAACCGAGAACGTGAATTTATCTTATCTACCCAATTACAAGGAAAATACGGCTACACTACCGATGAAGCTTTTAACAATATCAGTCCCAGTCCCGGCTTTTTGTTTGGTAAACAATCTGCTGGAGCTGGATGGGGATTTGACATTGGCACTGTTTATGAGTACCGGCCTGATTTTGGGAAATTTAGAAGAACTGCTCCGCGCGGAGGAAAAGAACCCGACCCCAATAAAAACAAATACAAATTTCGCATTTCGGCAGCTTTGAATGATGTAGGGGCTATTCGTTATAAAAACTTAAATTATGTAAGAGAAATAGAGGTTAATAGAACAACAGCGACTAATTTTAATTATCTCGAATTTGACAAAGCCAATACCAGTAGTAAGGCAGTCAATGCTGTCAATAATTCTTTACAGATAAATCCGGAACAAAATGCCCGCGCTTTTACTGTAGGTCTGCCTACTTCTGCCAATATTAGTTTTGATTATCACCACAAAGGCAACTGGTACGTCAATGCTCTTTTGGTACAAGGATTGAGAGGAAATAATAATCTGGACATCAAACCGCAATCGGTTCTGGCGGTTACGCCTCGTTATGAAACCCGTTGGATTGAAGTGGCTACGCCTTTGTCTTTGATTGATAATTACCGCGTTTTCGCGGTGGGTATAGCCGCAAGAGTCGGCCCTGTTATCATCGGCACCGACCACCTTGGCGGACTCATAGATATTGGTAAACCCCAAGGCTTGGATTTTTACTTTGGCCTTTATGCGCCATTTTTTCACCGCAAACCCAAAGACCCCAACAAGTGTTGGTACATGCCCTACGAAAAAGCCGCAAGACGAAAAAGATAATTTTCTGATGAATCCTTACGTCACTTCCGACCTCTCGCCCGAGGGGATTGCTACGGTTACCTTTTTTCATCCTGCCCAAAACTCAATGCCTGGGCATCTTTTGCAGCTATTGACCGATACGATTGAACAAACAGGGCAAAATTCCAATACCAAAGTAATCATTCTCAAAAGTGGCGGTGAACGCACCTTTTGTGCGGGAGCAAGTTTTGAAGAATTGGCCGCTATCAAAACCGAGGCGGAAGGCTTGGCTTTTTTTTCGGGCTTTGCCAAAGTCATCAATGCCTGCCGTTGCTCTCCTGTTATCATCATCGGACGAGTACAAGGCAAAGCCGTGGGCGGAGGAGTAGGGTTGGCGGCTGCCACAGATTACTGTTTTGCCACCCAGCAGGCCGCTGTTCGCCTCAGTGAATTGTTGATTGGCATTGGGCCTTTTGTGGTAGGGCCTGCTATTGAGCGAAAAATAGGTGTTGCTGCTTTTTCTCAAATGACGCTCAATGCCCCCACTTTTTATGAGGCGGCTTGGGCAAAAGAAAAAGGGCTGTTTTCTGAGGTTTATGAAAATGCAGAAGTGATGGATGCAGCCGTAGAAGCCCTTGCTCAACAGCTCGTTCAATATAGCTCCGCAGCTCTGAAAAAATTGAAAAAGATATTTTGGGAAGGTACTGAACACTGGGATACCCTTCTCTTTGAGAGAGCCGCCCTAAGCGGCAGCTTAGTTTTATCAGAATACACGCAGAACGCTATTCTCCAGATGAAACAGAAGTATTAATACCCATACCATTCTCCCCACCATTTTTGCAACTGTTTACGAATTTCGTTTTCGCGGGCGTTTTGTCCGGGTTCATAGAGTTTTGTCCCTTTCAACTCTTCAGGCAAAAAATCAAGGGGCGTAAAATTTCCTGCAAAATCATGGGCATATTGATAATTTTTTCCGTAGCCAATTTCCTTCATCAATTTGGTGGGAGCATTACGTAAATGAAGCGGAACAGGTAAATGTGCTGTTTTTTCGGCCAAAGCCA
>JBDHXS010000043.1:0-17779 GCA_039810845.1 Runella sp.
TGTTCGTACCACCCCCGAACTGGTCAGTGGGGTGATTCCGCAGGCCATTCAGATGGATTATAATGCGCCTGACTTTGAAAAACAGATAGAAAAATTAGACAAAAACAAACCTGTATTGCTTTACTGTGCCACAGGTGGCCGTAGTGCCAGTGCGGGAAAGTTGCTGATGGCAAAAGGATTCAAAAAAGTGTATAACTTAGACGGCGGGCTTAATGGGTGGCGTTCCGCAGGGTATTCAACGGCTATTGTAGCCCAATAATCAAGCAAAAAATGAGTCATTACAAATACACTTCTGCTATCCAGTTTTTGGGTCTATCTTTAGTAACAACATTGATGGGCTTTGCCCAACCCCTCAAGCCCAACATCATTTTCATTTTAGCAGATGACTTAGCGCAAGCCGATTTAGGTTGTTACGGTAATCCGTACAACGAAACACCGAACATTGACAAACTGGCAAAAAATGGCATCAAGTTTACCCAAAGTTACTCAGCTTGCCCCGTTTGTTCCCCTTCACGAGCGGCAATTATGACAGGGAAACACCCCGCTCGACTTAAATTAACCAATTTTTTGGTAGGAGAAAGAACAGACTCCCTTTCACCTGTACTACCTGCTAAGTGGACAAAATACTTGGGGTCATCAGAAATAACCCTAGCCGAACGACTCAAAACGCTCGGCTACCAAACGGGCTTTGTGGGCAAGTGGCATTTGGGAGGCGCCGACTCCCTTGCTCCTTGGGGGCAGGGGTTCAATTACGTAAAAATGATTGGCAAAAATGGACTGGATTACTACAATTACAGCATTTACGAAGATAGTTACCAAAAGACCTTCGAGGACAAAGGCGCAACCTATCTGACTGATAAACTGACTGATTATGCTCTTGACTTTGTAAAAAGCGCCAACCGACAGCAGCCTTTTTTTCTGTATCTATGCTACTCAGCACCGCACGTTTTCTTGGTACCACGAGGCGACAAAGTGAGCAAATACCTCAAAAAATACGAACAATACAAAGGAAAGTACAATCCCTACTACGCCGCCATGATTGAAAGCATGGACGATGGCGTGGGACAAATCCTGCAATTACTGGAAGCTCAAGGAATGAGTGAAAATACCCTCATTGTTTTCACTTCCGACAACGGCGGCGTAGGCGTACCCGAATTGGGACCTGTACCCACATCGGCAGGAAATCTGCGTAAATGGAAAGGATTTACTTATGAAGGGGGTATTAGAGTGCCTACGCTAATGGCTTGGACGGGGAAATTGCCCGCCAGCCAAACCTGCGACCAATATTTTATGAACACCGACTACACTCCTACCATTTTGGAAATGCTCGGACAAAAATCGGACGTCTCACCCGATGCTCAAAGCTTTTATACTTTACTCAAAAACCCAACCGTAAAACACGAACGAGGGCCGATTTTCTGGCATTATCCACATTTCAGCAACCAAACCAGCCGCCCGTCTGGGGCTATACGACTGGGTGACTGGAAATTGACGAAGAGCTACGAAACCAATCAGATTGAATTATTTAATCTGAGAACAGACGAATCAGAAACCAAGGATTTGAGCAAATCCAACCCTAAAAAGGCACAAGAACTACACCAAAAACTCAGCGATTGGCTCAAAGAAGTAGATGCAAATATGCCCATTAGAAAATAGGATAGACGCAAGTTTATAGTAAAAAACGCCCTAACAAGCATTTTTAGAGAAAGGCTATTCGCTACATTTACCCTAACCTCCTATCTTAAAAGATACCACCGCCCTCAAAGAAATATTTGAGGCCAGTAAAACTGTCATTCACAAAATATTTTTAACCAAATCTCATTACGCCCATGAACACTACGTTGATTCGCGATATTGCAAAAATGATTGACCACTCACTCTTACATCCTACCATGACCGACACCGAAATGAGAGAAGGATGTGCACTGGCAAAAAAGTATGACGTGGCATCGGTTTGTATCAAACCTTATGCCGTGAAAATGGCCGCTGAACTCCTCAACGGTTCAGACGTACTGGTAGGAACAGTCATTGGTTTTCCCCACGGCAACAGTACCATCGCTATTAAAGTCGCCGAAACATTACAAGCCTGTTTGGACGGAGCAGTTGAAATTGACATGGTTGTCAATATCGGGAAAGTACTGGCCAATGACTGGGATTATGTTCGTGAAGAAATTCAGGCCGTAAAAACAGCCTGTGAGCAGCGGGGAGCGATTCTAAAAGTCATTTTTGAAAATGACTTTCTTCCCCAAAACTCCTTCAAAATCAAACTTTGCGAAATTTGTACCGAAGTCAAGGCCGAATTTGTAAAGACTTCCACTGGCTACGGATTTGTAAAAGGCTCAGATGGAAAATATAACTACGAAGGAGCTACTGAACACGATTTGCGCTTAATGCTTGACCACGTTGGCCCAGGCGTTTTGGTCAAAGCCGCAGGTGGAATTCGCACGCTTGATGGGTTGTTGAAAGTCAAAGAGATGGGCGTGGCTCGTTTGGGTGCCAGTGCCACCGCCGCTATTATGGAGGATGCTTATCGTCGCTTCGGATTGGTATCAACCGATACACCAGTAGCCCCTATTGCTGAAATGAAAGGGTATTAAGCATGGGTATCAAAGTAACCAGCCTATTTCCCCAAATTGGGGAAACATAACCCCATATAATGAATTGACGTGTCGCAAAAGCCGTGGAATAGGATTTTTAGTATTTCAGTACGTCATCCTAAATAATCACAAAACTGCGCACGAATGAAACATTGCTGTACCTGTTTATTAACTCATGTTTCACTAATCAAACAATTACAATTATGGAAAGCAATCAACAGAAAAAAAGCACTTTTGCTTGGGTTGGACTGGTTATTATGACGTTGGCCGCGGGTACATTTGGTTTAATGTTTTTCGATCAAAAGAAAGAAACTGAAACGAGAGAGGTAGCGATTACCGAAAAAGCAAAAGAACTGGCATTCACTCAAACAAAATTAGACTCGGTATCTCGGAATTTAGATGCCAAGATTGCCGAAGTACAGCAGTTGGGCGGAAATATAGAAGAATTGATGAAAGTCAAAGCCCGCCTCGAAGCTGATAAAGTAGCACTACGAAAAAATAGCAAATTTGAGGTAGCCAAATATACTGCCAAAATCAAAGAATATGAGCAGTTTTTGGCTGATAAGGATGTCGAAATCGCTAAGTTAAAAGAAGAGAATGGCGTATTGGTAGCTACAAATCAGACTTTGAATACCGAAAATACAGGTCTCAAAACTGAAAGAGAAGCATTGGTCCAAACCAAACAACAACTGACAGATTCTGTAGTAACTTACAACAACAAAAATCGTGAGTTAAGCGAAAAAGTAGCTATTGGAGCAGCACTAAAGGCTGAAAATATCAAGGTGTTGGCTGTAACGCCTAAAGGCAAAGTAAAAGATGACGATGCCTACCGTGCGAAGAGAGTGGATAAAATTAAGTTACAGTTTAACTTGCCTCCAAATCCACTTACTGAGGCTGAAGAAAAAGAGATTTTTGTTCGAGTGCTTGATCCAGATGGGGCGGTCATCTCTGATGAGGCCATGGGTTCTGGTAAATTCAATTGGAAAGGTCAGGAAATGGTGTTTACTACCAAAAACGTAGTACCTTACCAAAACAGCAATCAAATCGTAGAAATGACTTACGACAACGCCCAAAAATTCCGCCCAGGAAAATATAGTGTGGAAGTCTATGCTGAAAATTTCCGCATCGGAACCAGCAACTTCACCATTAAATAATCAAAAAGGCACGTGACTAATTAATGTCTTGCTCAGGTTTCCTTCATTAATAGTCAACACCTTCAATGCGGTTGGATAGCTCCAATCGCATTTTTTTATTTGTATAGTACCTATTCTATGCTTTCACTGTATATATTTGATTTTCAAACAATATCCTGAAAATCAGCATGAAAAATCTACATTTACTTTGGCTACTTTTTATGAGCTTTACGACCCAAGCCCAAAATTTATTGACTCCTGAACAGCTCTGGAAATTGGGGCGGGTTAGTGGCAAAGGCATTTCTAAAGACAGGAAATCTGTCGTTTATAGCGTCAGTACGCCCAATATCGAAGACAATAAAAGTAGCAGCAAAACCTATGTCATTCCCATCGGTGGCGGAAACGCCTCGCTCATCACCAACGTGGACAGCCTACTTGTTAATCCCAAAATTTCGCCCGACGGGAAATTCAAAATCAGCAGCGAAGAAATAAAAGTGATAAAAGTAACAGGGAAAGATGCCTACCCTCAACTCTCAAAAAGCAACGTTCTGATTTATGACCAACTCAATTACCGCCACTGGGACGAATGGGAAGATGGGAAGTTTGGACACGTAATGCTCACGCCCGTAGCGGGTGGAGCAGCCAAAGACCTCATGGAGGGAGAACCGCACGACTGTCCCCTCAAACCCGACGGCGGCGACGAAGACTTTGTGTGGAGCCACGACGGAAAAAAAGTAGTATATGTCACCAAGAAAAAATTCGGAACGGCCTACGCCGTAAGTACCAATACCGATTTGTACGCTTACGATTTGGCCACAGGCACTACCACCAACCTCACCGAAGAAAACAAAGGCTACGACCTGCAACCTGCTTTCAATCAGCAGGGCCAACTGGCGTGGCTACAAATGAAACGAGACGGCTATGAATCTGACAAGCAGGACATTATCGTCAGCAATGGCATCACAAAAATGAACCTCACCGCTCAGCGCGATGATATTCACGTAGATGGCTTCAAATGGAGTGAGGACGGTCGTAGTCTTTTCTTTACCGCCGCCACCAACGGCACCTCGCAGTTGTTTCGGGTTACGTATCCTGGACTAACCAAAATGATGCCCCTTATCACGCAGATTACGAAAGGAGATTTTGACGTAAACGGAATCGTGGGCCAAAGCGGCAACACACTCGTAGTTAGCCGCGCTGATATGAACCACGCTAGCGAATTATACACCGTTGATATTTCCAACGGAAACATGACGCAATTGACCCACATCAATGATGCGACCTACGCTACCCTTGGACTATGCAAAACCGAGCGCCGATTTGTAAAAACCGTGGATGGGAAAGACATGCTGGTATGGGTGATTTACCCTCCTAATTTTGATAAAAACAAAAAATACCCAGCCTTGCTTTATTGCCAAGGCGGCCCGCAAAGTGCGTTAACGCAGTTTTATTCGTTCCGTTGGAATTTTCAACTGATGGCTTCCAACGGCTATATTGTGGTAGCCCCCAACCGACGAGGTATGCCCGGACACGGCACGAAGTGGAACGAACAAATCAGCAAAGACCACGGCGGCATTGTGATGCAGGACTATTTGGCGGCGATTGATAATGTGAGCAAAGAGCCGTTTGTGGACAAAAACCGACTGGGCTGTGTAGGAGCAAGTTACGGCGGTTACTCAGCTTTCATGTTGGCCGGAATCCACAACAATCGCTTCAAAACCTTCATCGCCCACGACGGTATTTTCGATTTTCGCAGTATGTACGGTACGACCGAAGAGCTTTGGTTTCCCAATTGGGACTACGGCGGCGCGTATTGGGACACTAAAAACGCGGCGGCTCAAAAATCGTACAATCAATTCTCTCCCAGCAACTTTGTGGCCAAATGGAACACCCCCATTCTGATTTTCCACGGAGAAAAAGACTACCGCGTACCATTAGAACAGGGGATGCAGGCATTTCAGGCGGCGCAGTTAAGAGGCATCAAAAGCCGTTTGGTGGTATTGCCCGAAGAAAACCACTGGGTACTCCACGCCCAAAACGCGCAGGTATGGCAGAAGGAATTTTATCGGTGGTTGAAGGAGACGTTGTAGTAGTGTTTTGAAGTAAACGCAACGATGGCAATATCGTAGGCGCAAGTGGTGGCAGGGACAATAGGTTTGAATATCAAATTTTATTTGATAACTTTATCTAACCTTTTCCTCTCACCTAAAACACGCTACTGATGAATCCATCTAACCATCCCCATTTTGTGGATTGTGTACTTGACAAGCAAGTCAAGCTCACCAACGGCTCTATCTATGCCGTCTCCCGCCGAAAGTGGCGACAAACACTGTTACATTTTAAATCAAAAAAGAGTGCGTAATGAAAACGCTCCAACCGAAAGATTGGGGCGTTTTGGTTAGAGAAATCTATCATTTTTCCCGCAGGGGCGTCAACAAATATTCCAATCCGTTCACTTTGATTTCGTAGATGGTGGCCAGCAAACCACCCAACTTCCCGTCGGGAAAGCCTTGGGTGTGAAACCAAACCAGATACGGCTCGGGCAAATCGCAGAGCAACGTACCTTTGTATTTGCCAAACGGCATTTTAAACTTTACCAGTTCCTGAAGATAACTCGAATCAAAATCGCTCATAGTGTTGTTTGTCAACAAATTACACGGAGGAAATTCAATGGAGAACCACAGAGTGAATTAGTTCTCTGTGGTTCTCTCTATTGCTCTCCGAGGTTCTCTGTGTCATTATTTATCGCCCGGATGATAGGTTCGTTCAGCGTTTTTTACAACATCTTCTTTGTAAAACAGCACGTCTTTGAACTTACCCTGCGCGTACATTTGCCCTTGATCATTGAAATGCTTGGAAGCAGGGTCACCGCTCTCTCCACCCGCCAGCAGCGACTTGGCTTTGATACGGGGGCCAAACTCCACGGCACAAATGAAACTGTTGCCACTCACGCCATAGCGTTTGTTGGTACCAGGATAAGTACGGCTGTTGTACGAAGGCAACATCCCCCACAAAGCCGAGGCGTAAGCTACGGGAAAACTCGGCTGATTGTCGTCGTATTTCGATTGTACATCGCCCGTTAACCGCTGAAAACGATTGATTTCCCCCCAAGGCATTTGCCATTTGCCAAACTTTGTTTTGAGTTCACTTAAAGCTGCTACCATCGGCGTTGTTAATTGAGCCAACGTAGCCGAAGCGGCAAATCGTTTGGTGCTTTCCACTTGGTCAAGTTCTCCTTCATTGATATACAAACGCGTGATGGTTGGCGTCAGTTTTTGCGCCCATTCAATAGCTAATGTAGCCGCTACCGAGCTTTCTGAGGTATGATAATCCCACTTTTTCAGAATAGAGATAGGTTCGGCCAATTGCGCATAAAGCGAATCTGAGGGCTTTACATTTTTTTCAAAAGCACTTATCAAGGCTGGCACCAACACCTCAAAAGCCGAAAGATAAGTGTCATAACCCGAAGCAATCACCTTGTCAAGCGTATAGCCCGAACCCTGACTCAAGACCCGTACAGCATTTACTCCCCTGAAATTCTCTCCATCGGGTGCCATATACGCAGGATAATCTGATTTTTTAGGGCTATTCACTCCAGCAGCTGTGAAAGGCGTTGAGTTGCAGTTTTGCAGCCAACCATTCACAGGATTATAAATATGGACAGCCTCCGCTACAGGGTGTAAGCCCTTCCACTCGGTAGCAGCTGTTGAGCCATCCATTACTTTCGACCAGTTCATCGACTTGTCGCGGATGGGGACGTAGTTGCCATGCCAGTAGGCGATGTTGCCTTTGTAATCGGCAAAAACCGTGCTATTGGACGTGTTGGCTTTCAAATCCATTACTTTTTTGTAATCTTCAAACCCTTTGGCTTTGGTGCGTTTCCAACTTTGAACCAAACTCGTCATAGAACGATTGTATGACCGAAGGCTAATCCATTTACCATCGCGTTTAGCCATGATGGGGCCGTGATGCGTATAGTAAGTCGTAAAGGTTTTGGTTTGAAGATTGCCGCCTTCGAGGTATTTCAGCGTAATTTTCTTTTCGGTAACGGGCTTTAGTTTTTGCTCGTATTCGTAAAAAAATCGGTCACCTTTTTTCACTACTTTTTCGGCGTACATATCGGCTACATCCACGTTACACGAGGTGTGCATCCAGCCACAGTATTTGTTAAATCCCTGATAGACAAAAAATTGCCCCCAGGTCACGGCTCCGTAAGCGTGCAACCCTTCTTCACTTACTACTTGTACTTCGGGACGAAAATAGAAAGTTACGTGGGGATTAATGTACAAAATGGCGTTGCCCGAAGCGGTTTTGGAAGGAGAAAACGCAAAGCCATTGGAACCCGTTTGGTATTCGGGATCTTTGGGTACGACAACTGCGGCGGTGGCATCGCCCGAATAAAAGTTCTTCAATTCAGGAACAGTCAATTCAGCCGTGCTGATGGCCCCAATGCTTCCATCCGTCCACAGTAACTGATACCACGGCTGAAATTTGGTCAAAAGCGCGGGCTTGACCTGTGGGTTTTTGTATAAATAATAATTGATACCATCGGCGTAGGCATTCAACAGCTTTTTCAACCAAGGCTCGGCCTTGTTATAATCAGCAATAGCTTCGGTAGTATCTATCAACAGCTTGATTTGCAAATCATTGTACAGAGCTGATTCGCCTTTAAGCTCAGCGGTACGACCCAGTTTTTCAATGTAATTGAGCTCTACACGTTTAAAATCATCTTCACATTGCGCATACAACAATCCAAAGACAGCATCAGCATCTGACTTACCATAAATATGCGGAATACCCCAATTGTCTCGAATAATAGTCACCCGTTTGGCTTGCTGTTGGTAACGGTTGATTTCAGCAGGTGTGAATTTTTGGGCTACTACATAAAGTGGAAGCAAAAAAAGCAGGAAAAGATTTTTCATACGATGATTAAGATAGTTTGTAGATGAATGAAGAAGTAAGTTCCGTGTTATTTTGTAGTTTTAACAAACTTATCAATTACTCCAACAAGCTCAAAAATAAATATCAATTCGTTTTAGTTATGCCAGTCAACCCCTACCCTTTCAAAGGGCTTTCTGAAACCGAAGTAGAGGCATCTCGTCAAGAAAATGGCAATAATGCTGCCCAACAATCAGGCAACAGTGCCTGGTGGGAAGCACTCAAAGATACGGTGCTTGAGCCTATGTTTTTATTGCTGGTAGCTTGTACAGTTATTTACTTTGCACTACATGAGTTATCAGAAGGTTTTTTTATGCTGGGAGCGATCGTGTTGGTTTCAGCCATTTCCTTTTACCAAGACTCACGTAGTAAAAAAGCGCTTGAAGCCCTCAAAGCGTTCACACAAACTTCTGCTACATTGATACGAAACAACGAGGTTGTAGAGTTGCTGTCGGCAGAAATCGTAGTGGGCGATGTAGTGATAGTTTCAGAAGGTGAACTGATTCCCGTTGACGGAAAATTATTACAAACCCACGATTTTTCGGTCAACGAATCCATTCTGACGGGGGAAGCTTTTGTGGTATATAAAGAAGTGGGTTCTTCTGACAACAATCAAGTTTTTCAAGGCTCTTTGGTGCAATCAGGTCAATGTGTTTTTGAAACCACAGCTGTGGGATCAAAGACTCGTTTGGGCAAAATTGGGTCTTCTATGGAGCAAATTGGAATCGAAAAAACACCGCTTCAATTACAAATTGACAATTTTGTCAAGAAAATGGCCGCCGTTGGAACCGTTATTTTTCTAATTATCTGGGGAATCAACTTTTTCCAATCACGCGATTTTTTGGGTAGTCTGCTCAAAGGATTGACCATTGCGATGTCGGTATTGCCCGAAGAAATTCCTGTGGCTTTTGCTACGTTTATGGCACTGGGTGCATGGCGATTGATGCAGCAGGGGATTATTGTCAAACAAACGCAAACCGTAGAAGCCTTAGGTTCAGCTACGGTCATTTGTACGGACAAAACAGGGACAATTACCGAAAACAAAATGGAATTGTATCGAGTCTATGTTTTCAAAATCAACGCCGTTTTAAGCGAAATTCAATGGAGTCAAGCCCCTGCAATTGACCTCATAAGTACGGCTATGTGGGCCAGCGAGCCGACGCCCTTCGACCCCATGGAAAAAGCCTTACACGAAGCCTATCGGCAAGTTTCTGTGACCGATGAGCGCTCTAATTTTCAGCTTGTACACGAGTATCCGTTATCAGGCAAACCACCAATGATGACGCACGTTTTTAAAAACGAAGCCGGAAAACGCATCATTGCCTGCAAAGGTGCTCCAGAAGCCCTTATTCAACATTCTAAACTCAGTGAAGCAGAAAAAGCCAGTATTCATCAACAAATTGCTAATTTTGCGGCCGAAGGACTGCGGGTATTAGGGGTTGGAATTGCAGATTTTAATGAAGACCTTTTCCCCAAAAATCAAGAAGATTTTACTTTCCGATTTTTGGGTTTGGTTGGATTTTACGATCCACCAAAACATAATATTGAACGGGTATTTAAGCAATTTTACGAGGCAGGCATTCAGGTCAAAATCATTACTGGCGACAATTCCCTCACGACGCTGGCCATTGCAAAACAGGCTCATTTTAAAAATGACTTCCCTCCTATCACTGGCGACGAACTACTTCAACTCCGCGATGATGAAATAGCCGATAGAATTAATAAGGCGAGTATTTTTACACGTATGTTTCCAGAAGCTAAGCTAAAGATTATCAACATCTTAAAAGCTAATCGCCAAATTGTAGGCATGACGGGCGATGGTGTCAACGATGGCCCTGCCCTCAAAGCCGCTCACATTGGAATTGCCATGGGAAAACGGGGTTCAGAAATTGCCAAACAAGCCTCTTCTCTGATTTTGGTGGACGATGATTTTGGCAAAATGGTGAACGCTGTAGCCATGGGACGCAAGATTTACAATAATCTCAAAAAAGCCATTCAATACATTATTTCCATTCACATTCCTATTATTTTGACGGTGGCCTTACCCCTGATTTTGGGCTGGGTTTACCCCGCTATTTTTACCCCAGTCCATGTGATTTTTTTGGAGATAATCATGGGGCCCACCTGTTCTATTGTCTATGAAAACGAGCCTTTGGAAAAAAATGCCATGCACCGACCGCCGCGCATGATGAGTGACACCTTTTTAAACTTAAAAGAGCTGTCTATCAGCATTGTACAAGGTTTCGCCATTACGCTGGGAACGCTGTTTTCGTATCAATACGCCGTTCGTCAAGGTTACAGCGAAGACCTCACACGTACAATGGTTTTTGCTACTTTGGTCGTGGCCAACATCTTTTTAACATTGGTCAACCGCTCTTTTTATTATTCTGTTTTCACGAGTTTTCAATATAAAAACAACCTGTTATCGGGAGTGATTGCCATTACGATTCTGTTATTGGGTATATTGGTGTACGTACCATTACTTGCTTCTTTTTTCAAATTATCACCACTTTCAGCTACCCAATTGGGTATCGCTGCCCTGACTGGTTTTGTAACAGTGATTTGGTTTGAAGGATATAAATGGGGGAAAAGAAAAAAATGGTTGTAGAAATATTTACCAATGTTACTTATAGTCTTTGATTTATAGTCAACATCTTTAGAGTTTTGAACCCGTGGATATAAAACTAAAAATAGGGCGTCGTATCAAAGAATTGAGGGAACAGGCAAAAATGGCCCAAAAGGATTTGGCATACGCTGCTGACTTGGACAGAAGTTATATCGCAAGTATTGAAAATGGTCAACGCAATGTGTCTATTGTCAATATTGAAAAAATTGCGTCAGCACTCAATGTCACTCTAAAGGAATTTTTCAATTATTATGAATTTAGTAACCATCCAACAGGCAATCCATAACTTTAAAAAGCTTATTGAGGAATCCATTATTACAGGTGGTGAAGAAGGCAAACAAGCGATGATTCGGTCATCAAAGCCCATACTAAATCTGCACGAGGCTGTAAAATCAGAATTGCTTAGAAATGGTATAAGTGAGAAATTAATTTTCCCTCCCCTTAATGCCCGAATACCTGAATTGAAATTGGCTGGCTCTCGTAAACAGAAAAATCAAGATGTCTGTGTCGTTTCAGACTTTGAAAAAGCCAAAGAAATTTTACAAGAAGGTCTGTTACAAGATATTGTAGATGAATATGGTGAAAAATTCACGGAACGAACTATATCAATCAATATTCGTAGCCAAATCAGTAGCATTCAAAAAAATTTCGATACCCTTTATGAACGGACTCTTTCAGAAGCAACCAATCTTCATGACCGTTGTCCCAAAATGTGTTTAGGAGAGTTATATATGATTGCTATTCCAGAATATGACGATAGAGAAATTAGAAATAAAAGGGTAGCATTTAAGAAAGTAAACCCTTCCGTGGTTTCAAAATACATCAAGTCATTTCAAGCAATTAATGCACGGAAAGGAACTGAAAAAAATTTCTATCAGTACGAAAAAACTTGTTTATTGATTGTTGACTTTAGCCAAAGCCCAGCAAAGATCTACAAAGATAATGATGAATTGATAACGGATGGTTTGCTACCGAAAACCACAACATTGGATTTTAGTCAATTGAGTTGGAATAATTTCATTCCAGATTTATTGAGCATTTATGTTGATAGATTTGGTATCGGCAAATCTAATTGATATCTTTCGATCAAAAAATCGTCAATTTCTTGTGAAATATTTAATGAACGAAGCGTTTTAATTTCGGAAACAGTCAGTTTAGGAATCGTAAATTTTTCAATAAAGTTTTTTTGATAACACGGATACCCTCCTTCTATTGAAACACTGGTTTTACTTACATAATAGTGCATAAGATATGAGTTCAAAATTTTCTGAACCACATCTATATTCTCTATTTGAGCTATTGGATTTTCAACGTCAGCAAACAGTGAATTTTCGTTTTTCTGCTCTTTAAAAAAGAGGCCATATCCATTCGTAAAAAAAGCTTCTGCTTCATTCACCAGCAAAAATCTTGGGTACTGGCTAAAAGTAGGATTCAAAATTTTCTTTCCTATTTTAGTAAGCCCTTGTGTTCTTCCCCAAACAAAAAATGGCTCATACTTTACTTTACCTTTATCCCGTGCCATGAGCGATTCTTTTTCTGTGAGCAGGTACGCATAACATTTGGGAAACTTCTTCTTAAATTCTTCCTCGCCTATTGCTGTGGCATTCCCTCTCCGAATATAATAAGGGCAAATGATTCTTCTTGAATTTTTTTCAGCATCAGCCTGTGATTTAAAATCCGATATTTTATAGACCGGTTTAGTGGCTTCTTTCTCGATTTCAAAAGTTCCACTTTCTGTTCTTTTTAAATAACAACCATTACTTTCTTCATCACCATTTACAAAAAATATTTCATCTTTAAGCGTAGCAATACCTACACATATATCAAACAGTTTACCAATAGGAGTGCCAATGGTTTCAATAGTATGAATATTTTTTTGTTCGTCTGTTTTAAGCAAGCGCCATTTTTTATAGTTAAGGTTTTTTAGATAATTTGGCGACCCATTTGCAATGGGTAAAAACTCTTTAGGCGTATAGTTATCTTTTATTTTATCAAAGATTATTGTCTCATTTTCGTGCTTATTCAAAAAAGTAATAGCAGTGTAAGTTTGAGCATCAAAAACCTTTTTATGGCTAAAATCTATGATACGAGAAACGCATTTTTTTTGCTGGAAATACTTTCTTATTGATTCTCCAGCTAATGAAGTAAAGTAGTTATTAGGAGTAATATAGCCTAATTTTCCAGTAGGTTTCAGCAGTTTATAGCCAAGCTCAAAAAAAGCGAAATACAGATTGAAAGTCCCTCCTTCAACAGTCACCCAATTCTTTGTTAAGTAATCTCTACTTTCATCCGAAAGGTCTTGAAACTTAACGTAAGGCGGATTGCCTACAATGGTATCAAAACTCAACTTCCAAGTAGTTTTTAAACTGTCCTGATGAAATAAATTAAAATCGTTTTCTTCTAATATCTCGTCTTGCTGCAAAGCATAAATAGTCAAAATAAGCTTTGCTCGGCAAATATTATACGCCAGAATATCTGAACCAAAGATATTTTCTTGAATAATGCTTCGTATAGATTTATTAAAAGTTCGCTTATAATAATCAGTCAGTCCTACTAAAAATGCCCCACAACCACAACTTGGGTCAAGATTTTTATCATTGGGTTGAGGTTTTATCTCATTGATAATGAAATCAATAATATAGTCAGGGGTAAAAAAAGCCCCATTTAGTTTTCTATCAGAAGGCGGGATTATCAACTCTAAATAGTTTTCAAGCTCTTTGATATTCCCAATCTCCAAAGATGATGTGTCAAAATACAAAGCAGAATTTTGGAGAAAATTATCAAAATAAGTTACCAAAACTGGGCTTCTCAAATAATCAAGTCGGTGATTTAGGAGATAAGCGTAAATCAAATGCTGCTCAAGACTTACCAAGTCGTAAGATTTAATAAGTTCGTTCAATACTGCTTTGTTTATCATTGCATCAAATTGTCGACTATAAGTAACAAAAATAAGCAATATTTACCTCCTGTCAAAATGTAAATAGCAAAAATAGAGAAATTAAGATTCTTTTACTTTCAACCAAAAACTTCGTTTATACCCCCTTTACAAATTCTTCCTCTTCACTTCCTCCACCGCAAAGGCAGCCGCACGTGCCGTGAGGGCCATGTATGTGAGTGAAGGATTGACACAGGAAGAAGAAGTCATGGCAGCACCATCAGTAACAAATACGTTTTTGCAGGCGTGAACTTGATTCCATTTGTTCAAAATCGATGTTTTAGGGTCTTTTCCCATGCGTGCCGTGCCCATTTCATGAACAGCCCCCCCTATCGAAAATTTATTATTGTAACTTTTTACGTTTTTGAAACCTGCTGCTTCCAGCATTTCTGCCGCATCATTGGCCATGTCCAAACGCATTTTATGTTCGTTTTCAGTAATTTCAGCATCAAAAACCACCAAAGGTAGTCCCCATTGGTCGCGTTGGGTAGGATGTAAATACATTCTGTTTTCGTGGCGCGGTAAAATTTCACCAAAACCTCCCATGCCCATCCACCAGCTACCAGGCTCAGTCATTTTTTGTTTAAAATCAGCTCCGAAATCATTTGTATGGTTTTCCCGATGCCATTCACTTCGTCCTGACCAGCCTTGGTAACCAAACCCCCGCAGGTAGTCGCGCTTATCATTGCCCCAATTTCGGTAACGGGGAATATAAATTCCATTGGGACGGCGTCCCAAATAGTAACTATCCTCAAACCCTTCCACCGAAGCATTGGCGCCTGCTCCCAAGTGGTGATCCATCATATTATGGCCCAACTCCCCACTGTCATTACCTAATCCGTTTGGGAAACGGTTTGATTTGGAATGAAGCAATATAGCCGTAGAAGCGACCGAGCCCGCATTGAGGAAAATGATTTTGGCATAAAACTCCTGGACTTCCTTCGTATTTTGATCAATCACCCGCACTCCTGTAGCTCGCTGTTTGGTGGCATCATAAATAATTTCTGAAACAATTTTGTTCGTCAAAAAAGTAAGGCGTTTGGTTCGTTGGGCAGCTGGAAGGGTAGCCGCTTGCGTACTAAAATAAGCTCCATACGGACACCCACGCTCACAACGGTTTCTGGCCTGACATTGGGCTCTGCCCAACGCTGTATGTTCGGCAGTTGGCTTGGTTAAATGCGCCACGCGCCCAATCGTAACGGGACGCGCCATTTTTGTCTGTATTTGTTGTTTGAAGTGCTTTTCCACACATGTAAAATCGTGGGGAGGCAAAAATTCTCCATCTGGCAACACCGACAAGCCTTCTTTTTGCCCACTGATTCCCGCAAATTTTTCAACATAGCTGTACCACGGGGCTAAATCGTGGTAACGAATGGGCCAGTCCACTCCGATTCCTTCTTTGGCATTGGCCAAAAAATCTTCTTCATTCAAGCGATACGTTTGTCGGCCCCACAAAAGCGAGCGCCCGCCTGCTCCGTAAGCACGTGCCCACCGAAATGACCTGTCTTCTACATACTTATAGTTAGGTTCGTTGATTGCCAGTTTATTGACCCGCACAGCATCTTCTTCTGGGTTGGTCAGGCTTATACGTCCACGATGCGGAAAATCCCACGGGTCTTTCATGGCAGTTTTGTAATCAACCACGTGTTTTATGTCGCGACCACGCTCCAACATCAAGGTTTTTAATCCTCGCTCCGTAAGCTCTTTAGCCGCCCAGCCACCGCTGATACCAGAGCCTACAACAATCGCATCGTACGTAATACTGTCTTTGATATTCATTGCATGAAATTAGAAATAACTGTACAACAATCGATAACTTACATTTGAACTCGAAACAGAAAGCTCCTGAGATTCAATCCTTTCCAGTCTTCCTATCATGTCATAGAAATGTGTGACACGCCTGTAAGGTTGTTTATTTTTCCAATCCAGATATTCAATTACTTTCAGTTTTTTATTCTCATAATTATAAACTACCTCTCCATTCGATTGACCGTCATTTGCAAACCATTTTTCCCGAATCAGATTTCCCTCACCGTCCTGTTCTATTAAGATATAATTGCTAACCTTGTCCCATATATCATAATTAGTTTTTTTGATGAGCCTATTGTTGGCATCATACTCATAAAGTGTTCGTTCGCGCTGATTAATAACAGGCATAACCCAAACCTCACTTTTAATTCGTCCATCGTCATAATAATTGAATAATTTGGAACGGAGATTTCGATACCCCGTACTTGATTGGCTGTAAGTCGCAATTTTAGAAATACGACTTCCTTCATGCTCATATTCATCGTAGTCGCCTACCATTCCATTAGCCCAAGTATTGGTTACTTTGAGCAGTTTCTTTTTTTTATCGTATTCATAATCAAACGTATTCATAGTATATTCACTAAGAAGTGCTTTCTTCACTACTTGCTTGACTCGGCTTTCGTTCGCTATATCGTTTTGTTTACAACCATTCAGCAAAATAAAAAGCATTAGGAAGATAAATGTGCATTGCTTCATATAGCTATACCTTTGTTGGTATTAAAAAAGAGAGCCAATACAAAAATACTTGTATTGACTCTCTTTTTAATTTATAAGCTTATAACCTCAATAATAAATAGTTACAAATTCTTCTTCTTCATTTCACCTACGGCAAAAGCCGCTGCGCGTGCCGTCATGGCCATGTATGTAAGTGATGGATTGACGCAAGAGGCCGAAGTCATAAAAGCACCGTCGGTCATAAAGACATTTTTAACGGTATGAATTTGGTTATTTTTATTCAATACAGAGGTTTTGGGGTCTTTACCCATGCGTGCCGTACCCATTTCGTGGATACCGATACCGAGGTTTTTGCTGGTATCGTCGTAGCTACGCACATTTTTGAGGCCCGCGGCTTCGAGCATTTCGGCGGCATCGTTGGCCATGTCTTTGCGCATTTTACGCTCGTTTTCACCATAAGCTGCATCAAATACTACTAGAGGCATTCCCCATTTGTCTTTTTTAGTAGGATGTAAAGTGAAACGGTTGTTTTCATTGGGCAATACTTCCCCAAAACCACCAATACCCATACTCCAGCCACCTACTTTACTTATTTCTTCTTTGAACGAAGCGCCAAAGCCTTCCATACCGACCCCTCTTCCCCAGCTACTGCGACTTGCACCACCTTGGTAGCCAAAACCACGTACATAATCGCGTTTGTCGTTGCCCCAGTTGCGATAACGAGGAATATACACGCCATTGGGACGACGGCCAAAATAATACTGGTCTTGAAACCCATCAAACTCGCCCGATGCGCCTACCCCAAGGTGGTGATCCATGATGTTGCGGCCTACTTGGTCGCTATCATTACCTAAACCATTCGGAAAACGATTTGATTTTGAATTCAATAAAATAGAAGCTGACGGAATAGCCGAAGCATTCAAGAAGATGATTTTGGCATAATACTCTTTCACCTCCAATGTATTCTGATCAATAGTACGTACGCCCGTAGCACGGCCTTTTTTCTCATCGTACAAAACATCCGACACAATTTTGATATTGGCAAACGTCAAAAGCTTGGTTTTCA
>JBDHXS010000044.1:0-17695 GCA_039810845.1 Runella sp.
TGAAAACAGCACGACCAGTTGCGGACGTTTTTCGTAGGTTTCGCCAATAATGTTTACCGATACGCGATCGGAGAGGCGGTCGAGTTCATTCATATACGCTACGAGGCGGTCGTAGCGGGTTTGGTGTTCACCGATGGCGTATCCTAAAAATTGTTGTGGCGAAGGAATGGTGGGATTGAATTTTTTGCCTTGAAAAAAGTAGTCATTTTGGGCATGTGCAGTAAGTGCCCAGCCGACCAATAAGGTTAGTAGAAGTTTTCGCATTTGTTGGGGGTTTTTAGTTTGGTTACGAAGTTACGGATTTCGTGTTAAAACGGTTTAAGAAAATATAACTGAAAAATAAGTTGTATAACTGAAAGATACGTTATATATTTGTTGCATGGAAGAACTAACAAAAACAGAAGAACGCATCATGCAAATCATTTGGGATTTGGGACGATGCTTTGTCAAAGATGTCATTGACCGCATGGACGATGACCCCAAGCCTCCTTACAACACCATTTCGTCGGTGGTGCGGATTTTGGAGAAGAAGGGATACGTAGGATTCAAGGCCTATGGAAAGACCTACGAATACTTTCCGATTGTGCCCAAAGAAGAGTACGGAAAACAGACCTTTCGTAAGGTGCTGGCCAATTATTTTGATAATTCGCCTGCGAGTTTGTTGTCATTTATGGTGAATGACAAAACGTTGGATCCCGCTGAAATCGAACGACTTCGCCAACTTATTAACAACCAATGATATGCTGCTGATAGTGTATTTGCTCAAAGTGTCGGCCTGTTTGGTTCTGTTTTACGGGCTGTACTATTTTCTGTTCCGACGGTTTACGTTCCACCGTTTGAATCGCATTTACCTGCTGTTGACCTTGTTGCTCAGTTTTATAATTCCGCTGGTAGAATTGGAACAAAAGCGCATTGTTGAGATAGCACCCGTAGTAGCAGACGCTATGCCGCAAAAGGAGATGTTTGAAGAAAAAATCAATACGATAGCTGCTGAACCTGATGCGAGTACAAGCGACTTAGACGAAGTGGTTTTTGCTTCTGAAAACAACTCTTGGATAACGGCGTTGACATGGGAGGAGTGGAGTATAGGGGTGTACGGTATCGGACTTTTCATAGCTCTGATGGTATTAGCACGAAGGCTTTGGAAAATAGCACAATTAAGCAGACAACGACAAAATGACGCCTGTAAAGAGTGGGTAGAGGTGTCGGAATCATTTACGGCCGCTTCCTTTTTCGGACTTATTTTCATGAATTCACAGGCGTTGACCGAAGAAGAGAAAAAGCAAGTATTGTTGCATGAGCAAATGCATGCCCAACTGTTTCATTCGGTAGATGTACTTCTTGTGGAGCTCTGCAAAGTGATTTTATGGTTTCATCCCACTGTATATCTCTGCAAAAAATCGCTAGTCGAAATCCATGAATATGAGGTAGATGAGCGACTGGCGGCCCAAGTTGGTGCCAAAACCTACGCCCATTTGATTTTGAAACTGGCGACGCACTCTTCGTACTCCCTGGTTCATTCTTTTGGAAAACATCCTGTCACAAATCGAATTCAATTTTTATTTCAAAAACCAACTACTGCCATGAAAAAATCATTCTATGCCTTTGTCTTGACGCTGATACTAGCGGGTGTTTTTGCCTTTGCGCCACGTAAAGAAGTGCTTGTATATAAAGAAAAGCCTGAAGTCACTAAAAAGACGAAAGAAGTGCCGGTAAAGGTGTATCCTCTGAGAGTACATAACAAACATGTATGGCACTACTTTGAACAACAAAAGAAGGCAAAGCCTAAATATTTTGGTGACTATAACCTTACGCTGAATGATTTGTGTGTATTGCCGAGCGGGCTTGTTTATTATTTAGTAAATCCTAACTCGTTAAATTTAAAGGACTTGGCTACCGTAAATCAACGCATCTCAAAGTCGTGGAAGATGGAAGTTGTGGTTACAGAACAAGTGGTTGATAAAGAAGGAAAATTGTCAAAAATCGGTTTGGCTGTTAAAAATCTTAGGACTAACCAACTTTCTGCTCCAGAAATCATTGATATGACAGAAGCAAGGGAATTAGGAAAACAGGGGGCATATTTGGATATTGATATAAGAAATCCTTATTCGAAGCCACAAATAGCATTGGTTTATGGTGATAAATCGCTCACAATCAGCCGATGCTCTAACGTTTCTAAAGATCATCAGGCGTATGGGGTAGTAGGAGAAATGTCAACACTTAAAATTAGCAAAGATAAAATGGAATACACCGTTTATCCTGATAAAGCCAATCTGCCAACGTTTCAGAAAGTAAGTCAGTATTTCAAAAAAGAAGGATTTGACCTGATGATTACGAATGAAAAATATGATACGAATCAGCAACTTTTATCCTTCGATGTGGGGCTTGCAAATGATAAAAATGAGATAGTGAAAAGTAGTATTGTTTTGAGCGATTTGCGACATTATGTTTATTTTGGCGAAAAATTTGAAAAAAAGCATCGATTTGATGAGCCGTTAATTCTTCGGGCTAATAAATATACGGGTAAAGTAGAACTCGAAACCACAACTGAGTGGGGTGAGTCTTTGAGAAAAAAAGGTCATTTGAAGCCTTTTGTTCCTGAAGCAGCCAAAGTTAATCCGCAAAAAACGGCTCAAAATGAACTCCTGCCTGATGAAAATTCATATACGGAATTCAGTAGGATTGTGCAGGAGATGCACTCAAAGGATATTTTCTTCAAACGAGTTGAAATCAAATCAAAAATAGACGGGATAAAAGAGATGTTGATTTTTGCTCGAGGGGGCGAGGGGACTGCCGCAACAGGCTTGGTTATTGGAATGGGTAAATTCCCTATTTATTATTTGGATGGCATAAGGGTACAAGAGGGTGTTGTAAAGTCGCTAAAGCCATCTCACATAAAAAAAGTTGATATACTTGAACCTGAGTACAATAGATACCCTGCTTTTGTAAAGAAACACAAACTGGATGTGAAAAATGAAAAAATTGTGTGGATGGAACGACGAGAGTTTGATTTTCAAAAACTGCCTGCACCAAATATAAATCGGAAGCTATCCCTTCGTTTAGAGTCGGCTGATACCATACGCACTTTTTTGCCGGCTAATGAATTAGGTAAAAATCCATTGGTCTTTATCAATGGAGAAGAATTTCCGGCAAGTGTCCTAACACGGGTTGACCCAACTAAATTTGGAATGAGCTATGTTGCAAAACCCAACGACCCAAAAGCCATTTCAAAATATGGAGTTCGGGCGTTAGATGGAGTAGTGGATATAAAGACGATTGATGATTGCTTTTTCAAAACGGAACAAGAACGAAAGTTGGCCGTAGAAAACATGCGAAAAATACTGAATACGGCGAATAAACGGTTCAGTAAATGTTTTCTTAAAAACAATGAGGGTAATGAGCTCATGATGATTGTCGTTCGAGGTTTTGTGTATAACGAGCCATTTGTTGCTGGTTTTCCTAAAAATACTAAAACCATTTATCTAATGGATGGTAAACCCGTGGATGAGGAGCAAATTGAAAAGTACGAAGGGAAATTTCAATCGGCAACGCGTTGGAAGAAAACGACAGATAACTCAAAGATGCAGGAAAAATACGGTGATCTCATTGCCAGCTATGACGGTGGGATTGATTTAAAAACGACGCGCTAAATTTACTTTATCGGTGTAAAACGATTGTAAGCGTTTTTTTCTATTTTTGGGTAAATTACACTTTTTCTTAACCCAAACTATGAAGAAAACGCTCTACACCGCGCTGCTGCTCGCAGCCATTAGTACCCCGGGCTGGAATCAAACAAAAAAAGCCCCCAAACTTTCTCTCGAACAGGCTCGTATTGAAAAACTAAAGCAGGACGCCGTGGCAGGCGTTGAAAAACGCGCCGTGCTGGGACAACAGATCAATGACATGTTGTTCAGCTTTTCAGAATTAGGCTTTCAGGAAGTGGAGAGTTTCAAATATTTGACTGAGTTGTTGGAAAAAAACGGCTTTACCATTGAAAAAGGTATTTCCAATATGCCCACGGCATGGTTGGCCAAATGGGGGAGTGGTAAACCCGTCATTGCCATCGGTTCCGACGTGGATTGCATTCCCAAAGCTTCGCAAAAACCCGGCGTAGCTTATCAGGACCCCATCGTAGCGGGTGCCCCTGGCCACGGAGAAGGTCATAATTCAGGCCAAGCCTTAAATATCATTTCGGCATTGGCGGTGAAGGAGATCATGGAGCGTGAAAAAATCCCTGGGACTTTAGTTCTTTGGCCTGGAGTAGCCGAAGAATTGGTAGGAGCCAAGGCTTTTTTTGTTCGTGATGGGTACTTTAAAGACGTGGATGCATGTATTTTTACGCACGTAGCCAACAACTTGGGTGTTTCGTACGGCGATGCTGGTAACAATGGATTGGTGTCGGTACGCTTCAATTTTGAAGGAGCCGCCGCTCACGCTGCTGGAGCGCCCTGGCGGGGTCGCAGTGCATTGGATGCCGTAGAATTGATGAATATTGGCTGGAACTTCCGCCGCGAGCACTTAGAATTGACGCAACGCTCGCATTACGTCATTCCTGACGGCGGCGATCAGCCCAACGTCGTTCCTTCCAAAGCCGCCGTTTGGTATTATTTCCGTGAACGGTCTTACCCGAAAATCAAAAGACTGTTTGACATTGGTGTCAAAATCGCCGAAGGGGCTGCGTTGATGACGGATACCAAATTTAGCTACGAAATCTTAGGGTCGGCTTGGCCGGGGCATTTCAGTAAGCCCATTGCCGAAGCTATGTACCAAAACATTAAAAAAGTTGGTTTGCCCACATGGTCGGAAGAAGATCAAATGCTGGCAAAGGCGTCTCAAAAAGAATTGCAGGCACCTAAAGTAGAAGGCTTGGCAATGAAAATTGACACCATTGGCTTACCAGCTGACTTACCTACGCGGATGATGGGCGGCCAAGGCATGTCCATGGGCGGTGGGTCAGATGATATTGCGGATATTTCTTGGTCTTTGCCAACGGTCGTATTACGTTATCCATCCAACATTCCAGGATTGCCCGGTCACCACTGGTCCAACGCGATTTCGATGGCAACACCGATTGCCCACAAAGGCGTAGTCTATGGCGCTAAAGCCGAAGCCATGACGCTGATAGACATGCTGTTGAAGCCCGAAATCATCAAAGAAGCGTGGGAGTATTACAAAAATGAGCAAACGAAAGAGATGAAATACGAGCCTTTGATTTCGCCTAAAGAAGTGCCAGCTATTTACCTGAACCGCACGATTATGGAGAAATTTAAGCCAGAACTTTCAAAATATTACTACGACCCCACGAAATACAAAACGTATTTGGAACAATTGGGAATCAAATATCCGACGCTTCGGGAAGACCAAAAAGAAGAGTTGAAGAAAGTGAAGGTGGAAGGCGGAAAGTAATTTTGGCCTAGAGGAACGTCTGACCTGAAAAATTAAACAATACGTTTTGCCGTAAAACATAACAAAAGAGCCACTTTCGAGCGGCTCTTTTATTTTAGGCTTGCTTCACTGTGTATTGTAGTAAAGGTGCTTCAATACCGTCTTTATCAAATTGCTTGCTGATGTGTTCGTGTACGAAATAATAGGCTTCCCAATATGTAGTGGCTTTTGTCCACACGCGTACGTCAAAAAAGATGGCATTTTCAGTGAGTTTGGTGACCAGTACGTCGTGAGTCGTTGGATTGGCATACGGACAGGCTGCAATCACCTTTTCTATACTTGCTCTAATTTTATCCACTCCGTTTTGACTGCCTGCTCCGAAAACCATATCCACCCGAATGTCGCCTTTGGTCGAAATATTGATAATGGGACTGGTAGAAGTAGGTCCGTTAGGAATTGTAATCGTTTTGTTATCAACCGTAACCAGCACTGTATCAAAAATGCGAATGGCCTCGACGTGCCCGGTAAATCCTTGAGCCGTAATTAAATCACCTACTCTGAATGGCTTGAAAACCAACAATAATACACCTCCTGCAAAGTTGGCCAAGCTGCCTTGTAAAGCCAGTCCAAAGGCCAAACCTGCCGCCCCCAAAATAGCGACGAATGAAGTGGTTTGGATACCTAAAATACCTGCACAACTCAGTAAAAGCATGACATTGAGCGTTACTGTAATAAGTGACATTAAAAAAGGCTGCACATCACGGTCTAACTTACTGTGGTTCATGCGAGAACTCACAATGCGCGTAAGACGCCCGATAACCAAGCGCCCGATGATAAATACAAGGATTGAGAGTAAAATTTTGCCGCCATACTGCGTGACAGCGAGCATCAGTTGCTCTTTGATTGAAGTGAAATTAATTTCCATAAAATAGTAAGAGGTTTGTTTGAGGGTTTAGACTAAATGCTTCATTTAGAAGTCACTAAACCCAATCTCTTAAAATTTTGAGAGGAAGGATAAAAAATAATTTTCATCCCATTCCAACCATCTCGTTTCAATTGGCGTCTTTGTAGGCAATACTACCTATTAACTGCGACATTTCTAATTGAATAAAGACATCTATTGGGGTAAACAATAGAAATATGTACAAAAAAACGCGACCATTGGCCGCGTTTTTTTTATAAAAAATAGGATAGTAGAACAGACGAATGTCCCTACTGTGGATTATACTCTATTGACTGTGAATTGATTCCATAAATTCCGTCTTCTTTCAACGTGATTTTTTTTTCTTTTAACAATCCACCCACAGCTTTTTTAAAGTCTTTCTTTGACATACCAAAAGTGCGATAAATTAAGACGGGATCTGACTTGTCAGTAAAAGGAAGAAAGCCATTGGCGGCTTGAAGTTTTTTGTAAAGGTCTGATTTGCTGCCTTCAATCCGATTGTAGGATTGCTCAGTCAATGCCAAATCTATCTTTTGATCGCTCCTGATTTTTTTGACAAAACCAACCGTGGGCTTTCCCAAATCAATGTTTTTAAATACTTCATCACGGTACAAAACCCCCAAATACCTTTGATTTATGAGGGCTTTAATGCCCATATCCGTGTATTCGTAAGGCAAAAGATCCACTTGCATACCTTCCGTAAGCTCGGAAATATCTTCGTCCAGAAAACGTTCAATTTTGGCCGAAGCCACGATGCGGTCGGTTTGGGTATCGAGGTGAATGAAAACCAAAAACGATTTGCCAACCACCATATTTTCACGTTGTTGTTTAAAAGGAACAAACAAATCCTTAGGCAGTCCCCAATCCATAAAAACACCCAGAGAAGTAACAGCATTGACGGTTAGATAGGCAAATTCACCTACAGTTCCGTAGGGTTCAAGCGTTGTGGCAATGGCACGGTCTTCGGAATCTCGATAAATAAATACATCTAAAAAATCGCCGATTTCGACGTTGACAGGTACGTATTGAGTAGGCATCAGAATTTCGTCCTCATAACCGTCCAAATAAATTCCAAAATCCAATTGTTTGAGGACTTTGAGGCGATTGTACTGCCCCATACGTAACTTGCGATTTCCCATATTTTAGAGTGAGTGTAAAGTGTTGAAAGTGTAAAACTAATAACGGCTGTGTTGATTTACTCAATTGAGTTTTTGTTTTAATTCTAAACCTTTTTCGTCTTGAGGGTCAAGAATTAATAGGGCGTTGCTAAATGCATCTAAAAAACTTCGAGTGTCGGGGTCAGAAAGGCTGTATTTTTCCCAGCTTGCAGCTCCCTTCTTTAATTTTTGGAGAGCAGTATTTTTACTATAAGTGCCGTTGTTAGCATTGATTTTTAATATAACACGGGCATATTCGGGATAATTGGGGAGGTTGAATAATGAATCGGCTTGGCGGCCTAAAGCGGCACTATCAACTACTACTTGTGTTTTAGGTTCAATTTTTATGGCAGTTGAATCTTGGGCTGTTGTGTTTTTATTTTCAGAACCTGTTCCCCAATAAATCACGGCAAAGGTGACAATCCCCAACACCGCTACTGCACCAACAATAATCAGCGTAAGGTCTTTTTTGGGTTTATTTTCACCTTTAGGTGGAGTTTCGTTTTTAGGCTTTCCTTCAGCTTTGGGTTTATCTTTGTCGTTAGATTTACTTTCGTTTTTGGGCTTATCTTGGGGTTTTGGGTCAGATTTTACGTAGCCTTGAGCTTCCAAGTCGTTTTTAGAAGTAGGCTTGCCCTCATTTACTGCTGCAAACGGTTCAGGGTTTGATTGAGGAAAAGAATCTTTCATTAAATCGCTAAATGACGGAAAAGGACTGTCATCAAGAAACTCAGTTTGGTCTTTTATTTCTTTTTTAGCTACCAACGGTTCCGTCTTGGTTACTAAAGGGGGCGGCGGTGGCGACTGAAGATTTGGTGAATTGCGAATATCATTTAGTACTTCGTCAGCACTGCGATAGCGTTGATTTGGATTAACTACTAGGCACTTCCTGATGATTGTTGCGTAAGGCTCTTGGATTTTTTCAAACGATTCGGGCAGCGATTGCTGATTCATTCTGTCATATACTTGACGTAGTGTACTTTCTGCACTGTCATCAATTCTATAAGGTACTTCACCCGTCATGATTTCATGGAGAATTACTCCAAATGGCCACAAATCGGTGTTGCGGCGTATTTGTTCGCCTCTAATTTGTTCAGGAGAGGCGTAGTTAAGTGTTCCTCCCTTAAAACTTTGAGAAATTACGCTGTTGGAGACTGAATCGGAAAACTTGCTTAGACCAAAGTCGGTGATTTTGGGGACATATTTGCCGCGCCATTTTTGAATAAGTACGTTACGAGGTTTTAGGTCACGATGCACCACGCCCTGCGCTCCAGTGTTGTGCAAATGACGAAGTCCTTCCAAAATACCAAGGGCTAAGTCGTGCTTTTCAGTATCGGAAAGTGGAACCCCGTTTGTGTAATGATTTTTGATGACTTTATCCAAACTGCCAAGCGGATAATATTCAAGCACCGCAAAATCGTGTACCCCTGCCCACTCGACGGCAAAGCGATAACACTCATCGTAAAGAGCAATGTGTAAGTGGGGATCTACTTTGCCCACAGTTTCAAATTCATGCTTGAGCGAATGACTTTCATTGGCCATGTTGACAGGTGCGACTTTAATGGCAACAGTAGAGCCACTTTCGGTGTCGGTAGCCCGAAATACTTTGCCAAAAGCCCCCTCACCCAGAATATCACTGGCGGGGTCGTAGCGGTAACGTTTCTTAAAATCGTCGTAAGTCATGAGTTCTCAAACATTCAATGTTAGTTAGTCTAATCATCTTTTAGAGAAAGTCTAACACAACAATCAGCACCTTTTTTTGATCCATATTTTAAAAATATATGGTGAAGGGGCTGTCTCTATTTTTTTTAATTCAGTGGAAGTTTTAGCATAGGGTAATAACGAATTTACGGAAAAAATCAAATTGCCGTACGCCATTACCCAACTATATCCAATTATATCGGACGAAATTTTACATCCCTTAAAAGGAGCTAAAATTAATTGATTTCCATACTGAGGGCATCGCCCAAATTGAAAATAATTTAAATCTTCACGGCAATTATTTTGAGTAATTCTTACAAATACTCGCACCTCTGGATAGGTGAATTTGCTACAAATATCCTCCGAAACGTCACCTTCAATTTTATACACTTCCAAAGAAAAATTGCCAGCTTCTACCGGTACTGCTTTACCATAAGGTAATTCGATTAGAACCGAATCTTTTGAAAAAAGCAAACTTTTTCTCAAGTCACATACTTCTACTGGATTTAGATTAGATTTAGAACCCCCATCTACACAAGCAGTTAAGCTAAAAAATACAATCACAGTAATTGAGGGTAAATTTACCAGCTTGTTCATGATTAGTTAGACCTGAACTTAATAAGTATTGAAACGGCAATGCGGCAATTGATTAGCCAAAATACGGTGGTTTTAGTTGAAAACTTCAAACTAATCGTATATTTTTATCAAACGGTGCAAGAAAAATCAATCTTGCACAAGCCTAAATCCTACGAAGTTGCCTTTGTTTTTTGTTGAGCATGATTCAGGAAAGGCAGCAAGATAAGTAATACCTGAAGGATGGTTTTCATAGATGACAGGGGAAATGATTAGCTATAAGTAAGCACTTAGTCCAAACTTTCTTTACCGTTCACTAAATATATTGAATCACGCATAACCTTATTTTGTAAATTAGCCTTCGCTTTGGTAAATGATTGTTAAACAAGGAATAATATCACAAATTAATGCAAGTAATCCTGATTGGCCGAGGAACTCAACCTGTACCAGGGCAGGTGGTTTTTAACTCACGTGGTGTGTCAGGCCAACACGCAAAGGCGGTTATTGATTCCAACAAAAATACGATTGTACTCGAAGACTTGGGTTCTACCAATGGTACGTTTGTGAATGGTTTTCGCATTAAACGCAAGAGTATCGGCCATAATGATATTATTATGCTCGCCGATCAACGGTTGAATTTACAACAGATATTTGAGGCTGCTCGTAGTACCCGCGATGATCCAAATGACTATTCGGTAGAATTTGCCAAGCTAAAAGATGTTTGGGATAGGTATCAATTACTGCTTCAAAAAGCACGTGGCAGTAATAGTACGGAGATGCTGATGACGGCCTGTGTGTTACTGGCTCCTGCAATTATTTTAGGCCCTTTGGCGGGTGTAGTTTTTGGGGGGATTGCGGCGGCAGGAGCTGCAACGGGAGTAGGAAGTGCCGTGGGGTTAGCCGCACGGGAATTGTTAAGTAAAAATAAATCAGCAAAGACCCAGAATTTGGTCACTGAAATTGAAAATGATTTTAAAATTCAATATGTATGTCCTAAATGTAGCCGCTCTTTGTATGGGTTCCCGTATGAATATTACAAAAAACAGCGGCAATGTGTACAGTGCAAAGCGATTTGGATAAAGTCATAAACCTTTAAATGTTATATCTACATGAGTCTTAATGAACACACGCAGTTTTTTGGTGCTCCCGCCGAACCTGCCCCGAACTTGCCTCCTGTCTCGCCACCGAATATGCCCTCTATTGCTGCCAGTGTCCCCCCCTCGCCACTGCCTCCCCCTGCCGCTAATAAACCTAAGCCTAAAAGAGATAACACCAAATTGGTAGGTGCTTTGGCGATTGGGGCAGTAGCTGTCGGAAGTGTAGGGTTTATTTCATGGACAATGGTTCAAGGAGAAGATACTCCTGAGGCTACACCAGTCGCTCCTGTGTCGGTTAGTCCTATCATTCCAGAGGCCCCTAAAGAGGAATTGGTTGAAAGTCCCCCCCCAACTATTGAGGTGGCAGCTCCACCACCTCCACCACCGCCAGTCCATAAGCCCTCGGCGGTGGCACCCAAACCAAAACCAGAGCCTACGCCTTTGGCAGCGCCGGTTTTGCCCGATGAAATCAAAATTGCTGAAGTAAGCGACGACTCAGAGTTTAAAGAGGCTTTTGTGGCGGCACGCGATCAAGTAGGGCCTGGAGGGCTGTTTGAATACAAAGGACAATGGTATAGCACCTATTCTATTGAAGAATGGAACGTGATGCCTACGGATATGAAAGAGGATTTTACTAACCGTATCGAGCCAATTGTAAACCCAGTGGAAATAGAAACGCCAGTAGCTGTTGTAGAAAAAGCGCCGCTCATTGTACGCTTAGACACTGATAATGATGGAGTAGAAGATACCATCATGTCAGATGAAAACCATGATGGATTCGCCGAGATAGTTATTAAAGATGAGCCTGGTGAAGGTATTTCGAGTATTATGTACATTGATAAAAATAAAGATGGCAAACTCGAAACAGCTATTCCTGTGTCGGATGAAGGGCAGGTATTGGAAGAGCAAGCCGAAACACTATCTGACCCTTTAGAAATGCGTATGCAATCAGCGGGTTCGGGCGAAATTTCAGAAGTAGTAGATTTGAATGTAGAAGGTGGCAATATCATTGAGACAGCAACACCACTAAGCCAAGAGGAACATTTACTTGCTACACAAATTGGACACGGGGAGATACTTTCCATAGAGAACGATTTCCATCGTCAAATCAACGATTTGGAGTTTTCTTCGGATTCTGATTTAGCAGCGGATGATTTATTTACAGTATAAAGAAAACATACAAAACCATGCTCGATGAAACTGGATTGTTGGGATTTCACAAAAAAGAAGAGCCCCAAGTACAACCTGCGTCTGTGCCAGAACGGAAAATTCCCAAGTTATTTAGCCCCGACAAAATGACCCCTGCCGAAATGATAGGGGCGGGGGTAGTAATGCTGGGAAATATTGCTTTTGTCTCTTGGTGGGCAATAAATGAAGAAACTACGGAAATGATTGAGATGATAGATACTCCTGCTGTATCCATCATGCCAATGGGGCAAAAACCAGCAGAACAGCCGTTGGTAGTACCACCATTGCCTACGCCATCATTGCCCGAAATCCAAACCAATGCCCCTATTTTGGAGGTAGCTGAGGTAAATCAAGAAGGCACATTTAAAGAAGCTTTTGATGCAGCCCGTGCTCAGGTAGGACCAGGCGGGATATTTGAATGGCGTGGACAGTGGTATAATACCTATACTGCAGAAGAGTGGACGGGCATGGAGCCAGCGGGTAAAGAAGACTATGCTACCTTAGTGAAACCGTTTGTTGATAATGATAGCTCTTTGCCGCATGCTATAGAACATGAGGCACTATTGGGGCAAGATAAGCATGTAGAGGTAGCAAATATAGAAGACGACAGCCATCATCTTTCCGATTTGCATCATGCAGACCCAACCGCTCATTTGATGCCTCCGCCAATAAATGCTCACCTTGATACACTCGACGATTTGTTTTTGAATACATAGATAAAATCCATGGCTATTTAGCAAGCGCTGCCACTACCAATTAAAATATGTTTGAATACGTTTTTCGCTGCAAAGAGTGCCAGCACACTAAAAAGGGGCAGTCGCCCGTAAAATTGCTGCCAGGTAGTCCAGCGAAGCTTAATTGTGTGCAACAAAGACCCGAGAAGTGCATTTATGTGGTGATTCAAGAGGCAGGCGCAGCATCGGTACCTGTTCAAACAGGTGAGTATCCACCGTCGGACTTTATGCCACCGATTCCCCCGCCTCCAGCTGACTTTTTTCGTGAAAAACATGGAGATGGAGGAAGTAACCCTCTTCAATCGCTTCCTTCTGCCGAGGTAGTGAAACAACAAAATCATATTTTTCAACAGACGGGGGCAGTGGGATTTATAGTAGTTCACGACGAAAATGCAGCTACTCAGACCTACCCTTTGCGTATTGGGCCAAATGTGATAGGTCGTAAAAGTTCAGTACCAACCGCTGATATTCTGATTGAAACGGAAGATGTCATGATGAGTCGGCGTCATGCCGTAGTGGAAGTGGTACGCGATAAGTTTGGGCAGTTTGAATATTTGATTGCTGAGGCAGGAAGCCGTAATGGCACATTTGTTATAGGGGCTCAAGATCCAATGCGAAAAATAAAACTCGAACCCGAAGATCTTATTTACCTCGAAGATGGCGATACCATTCAAATGGGGCGTACTAAGGTGGTTTTGCAGACCACCAAGGCTGCCAGCAGTGCGCGTGATGCCGCTCGAAACGTACAAGGTACAGATTATTCTAAAACCATTATTTGGTGATAATGCTATGTTAATTGTTAACCGTAGATGTCTAACAATCAGGGTATGCTAACGATTCAACAGCCTCTGGGTTTTACCTTTCAGGGTAAGCGGGAAAACAATGAGGATGCTATTTACCCGTCCCTTGGAACGGCCACGCTACAAAACCGTTTTTTTATCGTCTGCGATGGTGTGGGAGGGGCTCAAAAGGGCGAATTAGCTAGCCAGATTGCCGTTACTGGATTTGCAGATTACTTTACTAAACACCCTACTGATACATTTTCGGAGGGGGCTATCAAAGCTGCTTTTGCCTATGTATTGGAAGAGTTTGATGCGATGTTGAAGGCGCAGTATCTATTACGAGGTATGGCAACTACCCTCACATTGGTGGGGATCGGAGAAAAAGACGTGACGGTGGCTCATATCGGAGACAGTCGTATTTATCAAATACGTAGTGGTAAAATTATTTTCAAAAGTGAAGATCATTCAAAAGTTAATTATTTGCTAAAAATGGGGTTAATTACCTCACAACAAGCCCAAAATCACCCCGAACGTAACGTAATTACGCGAGCTATTCAGGGTTCACACAAAGAAACCGATATTGAAATCAACCACCTTATAGACGTAAAATCAGGTGACTACTTTTTCCAGTGTACCGACGGGGTACTCGAAAATGTAACCGACGAAGCGTTATCTCAGATTTTAGGTAGTAACCAAGCCAACGAGAAGAAACTCCAATTGCTACTTAATCTTTGTGAAGGCAATACCCGCGATAACTATTCGGGGTACTTGCTACAGATTGCGGATGTAGGTAGCACACAGATGGCGAAAGAATGGATTGAGCCTATCCAGAAACTGCCACAAACTGCCATTGAAAATACCGTTGAATTACCATCATCTCCTAACAATACCCCTCCAATTGACCCACCTCAGCCTGCTAAAGGCAGACAAGGGTTTTGGTTTTTGGGGGGAATATCGTTGATTATGATAATAGTGGGCGTTTCGTTCCTAATGCTATAACCCCCAATATAATTGCATTTAGCGAGAAATTAAAGATACTATTATACAAACTAAACCTTCAGCAGTTAAAATAAATTTATGGAAGAGGATGAAAAAAATATACTTGATTGTCATATTTCTTTATTTAACAACGGTTGATTATTGCCTTGTTCAGGCGCAAACCTGTCCCACCATTTCACCAAGTGCCACTATGGTATGCCCAACTCAACCTGTTACATTGACTCTTTCTACACCTCCTTTTGGAGCGCATATTCAATGGCGACGCAATGGTACGGCTATAGCAGGAGCAAATAACATAACGCTGAATGTGACGCAGGAAGGCAACTATGATGCCCAAGTGGTGTCTGAAGATTGGAAGCGAGCCACTGATTTTCAAAAACCTCCTATCAGCTATAGCAAAGCCTTTTTCTTGGATGTAAATAATGGCTGGATGACAGGCTCCAACGGAGTGATTTTTCGTACTGCCAATGGGGGAGGCATTTGGACGCGCCAAGAAACCAATTCTACCATAGGTTTGGAAGGTATTTTTGCCATAAGTACTAACAATGTATGGGCGGTAGGGGATAATAATTTATTTCGTTACAATGGTACTGCTTGGAGTTCGCAACCTTTAGGTTCCCAGAAATTATCAACGATTCATTTTGAAAGCACAGGGCAAGTAGGCTTGGTGGTAGGGAAAGACGGAACAGTATATCGCACTACCAATGGAGGTGCTAACTGGAATAAAATAGATCTTCCATCGGGGGTGGCAGTTGCTACCGCTAATCTCAATGCTGTATATGTGTTGAATGCTACTACGGCGGTCATTGTGGGAGATAATGTTACCTTCAGAACAACTAATCTCAATGGAGCTTCTGCTCCCACATGGACAGCTCCCCTGAACGGAATTCCCATGGGCTTCGAGTGGAGAGATGTCCATTTCGCAAGTGTGTCTAATGGCTGGATAGTAGGGACGGGTGGAATCTTTGCAACTACTAACGGAGGTATAAACTGGGTGAAACAAAGCGACGAGAAAAATCCTACATTCGATGTTCATTTTATAGATACTCAGCGAGGGTGGGCAGTAGGCTTTGCGGGAACAATTGCTCGAACTACAAACGGTGGGACTACTTGGACAGTGCAGCGAGATATAGCATTGGGTGAATACCGAGGTGTAGCTTTTGCGGGAAATTCGACCAACGGTTGGGCTGTCAATAGTTACGGGATGATTTGGCGTACTGGTGATGGCGCTGCTTGGACACCAGCAACCGATATTGCTAGTTTTGAGGGGATTCGTTTTACTGATACTAACAATGGCTATTTGGTGGGTCAAAACGGGCTTATATTTCGCACTTCAGATGGAGGAGTCAATTGGATACGGGTATTTAATAAGACGATTCAGCGGCTCAATGATGTTTATTTTATAGATTCCAATAACGGCTGGATTGCCTGTGAGACTGGCACACTCTTACGTACTACCAATGCTGGCGCTAATTGGACTGCTCAAAGTGTAGGGGGGATTTCGAGTGCTTTTCGTGCTATCTTTTTTGCCAATGCCACCAATGGATGGGCAGCGGTTAGTCAGGGACAGGTTTTTGCTACTACCAATGGAGGGAATTCATGGACACAACAACATACAGGATCGACTACCCTTAATGGCATTCACTTGGCTAATACTCAAGTAGGAGGAGCCGTTGGTCTAAATGCCCGTGTAATTACAACCAATGGCAGCAGTTGGACAAGTCAGAGCGCTCCATCGCAAAATTTGCTGGATATTCATTTTACTGATGCTGCCAATGCTTGGACGGTAGGTGACAACGGAGTGATTGCTAAGAGCAGCAACGGAGGCACTGCCTGGACTGTGCAAACCAGCAGTACGACTAAGAATTTAAGAGCTGTTCATTTTGTGAATGCTACCGATGGGTGGGCTTCTGGCACGGGGGGCACTATCGTCAGTACGCAAAGTGGAGGAAACAAATGGACAGAGCAGAGCCTTGGAGGAGGAGGGGTAAAATCGGACGACGTCATAACTGACATTACTTTTATTAATCCAACTACAGGATGGGCTATTTCTAATGCAGGCTATGTACTTAAAGCAAATGTTGTTGAATGTATAACTTCGCCTGTGACTATCATGGCGAGCAGTGTAACAATAGAAGCTAAGGGCAATGGTCTCAAGCCACTTTCGGTATGTGCTGGAGCGGTTGTGAGCTTATCGGCTTCAGCAGGTTTTACGAGTTATAGCTGGAGGGGGCCTAATTTCAGTAGTACCAGCCAAAATCCCTCTCTACCCACCCCTACCTCAGGTATTTACTCAGTTACGGGTACAAGTGCCTGTGGCATGGCTACCGATAGCATTCGCATAACAGTGAATACCACACCGCCTCCTACAGTATCAAGCAGCACGATTTCTTATTGTACTTCTCAAAGTACCGTTGCTTTGGCTGCCACTGGCACAGCCCTCCAGTGGTACACTGCCCCTTCAGGAGGTATAGGTAGTGGCACTGCCCCTATTCCCAGTACTTCTACAGCTGGGACAAGCAGTTATTACGTAACCCAAACGTTGAATACCTGCGAGAGTTTTCCCCGCACCGAAATTAAGGTCAATGTAACACTCAGTCCCACTATTTCGGCAGCAGCCAATGGTATGAAACCTTTAGCCGCTTGTGGCAATACAACCGTTACGCTTACGGCGTCTACGGGTTTTACAAGTTACAGTTGGCGGGGGCCTAATTTCAACAGTATCTCACAAAGCCCTCAACTTAATAATGCCGTTTCGGGTACTTACATTGTTACTGGTACAAGTAGCTGCGGCATGGCTAGTGATAGTGTTCGGATAACCATCAATCCTGTTCCGGTCACTAATGCTCGCGCAGGTAAATCCACCTACATAGTCAATGAAACGATTGAACTTTTTGCTGAAGGTGGTGGAAGTTATCTTTGGAGCGGACCTAATGGTTTTAGTTCGAGTCAACAAAATCCTAAACTTACAGGAGCTACACTTGTTATGGGTGGGGAGTATATTGTAAGTGTGACTGCCAACGGGTGTACGGCCAGATCGTGCCGCCACCGGTCGCAGGACGCCGGATTCTGGTCACGAAGGAACCGATCGGGGTTTTCGCCGCGATCACCCCGTGGAACTTCCCTTCGGCGATGA